>NZ_JBKQQD010000085.1:0-17647 GCF_052144515.1 Mycobacterium sp.
GGAGATTGACGCTTGAGTTCATAACACTCCGCCCCGGTGCTCTCCCGCAAAGAGTCTTTCGACCCCGATGCGTGCGCCATCGTGCCCGATTAATCCGAGCGGAGTCCTGAGACCCGCACCCGCGCCGCCGCCAGCTCGATCGCCAGGGGCATCCCATCCAGGCGCCGACAAATCTCACCCACCGCCGGAGCGTTGTCGTCGTCGACGGCGAAATCCGGCCGAGCATGGCGGGCACGGTCGGCGAACAACTCGACGGCTGCATCGGCCAGCGACAGCGAGGGCACCCGCCACGTCGCCTCGCCCGTCACCCCGATCGGCTCACGACTCGTCGCGAGCACGGTCAGCCCCGGCGCCGCGCCGAAGAGTCCGACGATCAGCTCGGCGCTCGCGTCGAGCAAATGTTCGCAGTTGTCCAGCACCATCAGCAGCTGACGGTCGCGAACAAACCGCAGCAACGTGTCCATCGTGGAGCGGCCGGGCTGGTCGGGCAGACCGAGCGCGCGGGCCACCGCGACCGCCACCACGCCGGGATGGGTGATCGGCGCCAGATCGACATACCAAACACCGTCACCGAACTCAGCAGCGATGCGAGCCGCGATCTCAACGGCCAGACGGGTCTTGCCGGCGCCGCCGGCACCGGTCAACGTCACCAGCCGATCGTCGGCCAACAGCCGGCGCACATCGCGTATCTCGGCATCGCGCCTAACGAAACTGGTGAGTTGCACCGGAAGATTATGCGCACCAACGCTTTTAGGGGTACGCAGGGGCGGGAAATCGTTGCGCAGGTCGGGGTGGCATAGTTGCACCACTCGTTCCGGGCGGGGTAGATCACGCAACGGGTGGGTGCCCAGATCGGTCAGCCAGGCGCCTTCAGGTAGCCGGTCGACCACCAGCGGTTCGGTCGCTCCCGACAGCACGGTCTGGCCGCCGTGGCCCAGATCGCGCAGCCGCGCGGTGCGGTTGATCGTCGGACCGGCGTAGTTACCCTCATCGCGCAGCTGCACCTCACCGGTATGCACCCCGATGCGTAGCCGGATCGGGGCCAGCGGCGCCCGCTGCAACGCCACGGCGGCAGCCACCGCATCGGACGCGCGCGCGAACGCCGCCACAAAACTGTCACCCTCACCCTGCTCGACCGGGCGCACACCGTCATGGGCGGGCACCACATCATCGACGACCTGGTTGAGACGCGCAATCGCGCCCGTCATCACCTCGGCTTGGGTCTCCCACAGCCGCGTCGAACCCTCCACGTCAGCCAACAGCAGCGTCACCGTGCCCGTCGGCAAAAGGCCGCTCACGCCAAGATCGCTCCAGTCCACCAACGGTGTATCCGCGCGCGGATCGATGTCGCTCATGCTAGCCAGCATGCAGCCCCCACGTGCGGCAAAACATCAGCGCAAACGCGCAGATTAATGCCGGTCGCATACGTATCTACGACCCGCGAGCAGACGAGGCATCGACTCCGGCGTCCCACCAAAGCAGGGCTGTGCTACTTCGTCGGCGTTGCCGTCAGACGTTGAACCGGAACTCGACGATGCTGGGCTTCAACATCAGGTTTGCATGCATCGACGTAGCCGGGCATGAATGCCCACACGCCGGAGGAGCCAGTCGGTTTCGGCCGAAGGCGCCCATCGCGCACTGCTCTCGCCTTTGCACCCTGGCGACATTGGGCTGGCCCACGTCACCAACGAGGCTGCTGATCTCCTTCAGATGGGCGGGCACGGGCCGCGATTCACGCGAATGCTGATCGCAGCAACCCCATTCCTGGGTATCTTCCGGTGACATCGTCGTATCGTGCTGCCGGAGGGCTACCAGGTTAGGAACACCGATGAGGAAGATACCCGTAACGACCGTCGCGCTGGCCGCAGTGGCTGTCCCGCTGGCCGCACCAGCGTCAGCCGACCCGGTGGCGGCCGACCAGGTGGTGAGTGGGATGTACAACATCCACTTCACGGATGGAAGTCGCGACGATCTAAGGTTCAAGGCCACGTCGTGCGGTGTTGGTTGCGCCCAAGTCGCTTTTTCTAACGCCTCGGGCCAGGCCCAGTTCTTCGCTGACCGGTGGCACGCAGATTTTCCGCCTAATCCCGCGGCGTGGCGCTGTAATGACGGGACGGTGCATAGCGGCCTCGAACAAATGGCCTGGGACCCCGCGACAGGGGTTGGCATGATGATTGTCGTCCGTACCGAGGCCGCTTGCGGATATTTGTCCCACGGCAGCGAATCCATGGCACACCCCTTTACCTTGACCAGGAGCCAATCGGCGCAGGAGCCAAGCCTTCTTGCGCCCGCCGTCTCGTAGCGGCCTCACTTCGTGGACTTTGACGTTGCTCCGTGTCGGAACTCGACCACGTCGCCGTCGGCCATCACGTAGTCCTTGCCTTCCATCCGCACCTTGCCTGCCGCCTTGGCCGCCGCCATGGACCCGGCGGCCATCAGGTCGTTGTAGGACACGATCTCGGCCTTGATGAAGCCCTTCTCGAAGTCGGAGTGGATCACCCCCGCCGCCTTGGGCGCGGTATCGCCCTGATGGATGACCCACGCCCGGGCCTCCTTCGGGCCCGCCGTCAGGTAGGTCTGCAGTTTGAGGGTGTGAAAGCCGGCCCGGGCCAGCGCGTCGAGGCCCCGCTCGGTCTGCCCGATCGACTCGAGCAGCTCGGCGGCGGACTCGTCGTCGAGCTCGGCCAGCTCGGCCTCGATGGCGGCGTCCAGGAACACCGCGTCCGCGGGAGCGACGAGTTCGCGCAGCGCGGCGACCCGTGCGGCGTCGGTCAGCACCGCCTCGTCGGCGTTGAAGACGTACAGAAATGGCTTCGTTGTCAGCAGGTTCAGCTCACGCAACACCGAAACGTCCAGGCCCGCGGCGAACAAGGTCTTCCCGCTGTCCAGCACTTGTTGGGCCGCCAGCGCCACGTCGTAGAGGGGCTTGCGTTCCTTGCTGGTGCGGGCTTCCTTCTCCAGCCTGGGCAGCGCGCGCTCCAGGGTTTGCATGTCCGCCAGGATGAGCTCGGTCTCGACGATCTCGATGTCGGACTTGGGATCGACCTCACCACTCACGTGCGTCACGTCGTCGTCGGAGAACACCCGAACCACCTGACAGATGGCGTCGCATTCGCGGATGTGCGCCAGAAACTTGTTACCCAACCCGGCCCCCTCGGACGCGCCCTTGACCAGGCCGGCGATGTCGACGAAGGTCACCGGGGCCGCGACGATGCGCTCCGAGTTGAAAAGCTCGGCCAGCTTGGCCAGGCGCGGGTCGGGCAGCGAAACCACACCCTCGTTCGGCTCGATCGTCGCGAACGGATAGTTGGCCGCCACCACGTTGTTCCGGGTCAGCGCGTTGAACAGCGTCGACTTGCCGACATTGGGCAGACCCACGATTCCCAGGCTCAGGCTCACAGGGAGCCAAGTCTAGGGCGATGCGCCGGGGCCTTCCGATCAGGACCAGCGCATGGCGCGCCAAGGCATCTCTACAGGGTATTTACAGGCCTTTGGGCCCATTGCCGGTACGGTTCTACTGTGTCAGCACAGCGGGCGGGGTCGGCGGTTGAGGCTTCCCACCGGTCGATCCACCCAAATATCCCAGGTCTGCCGTGGTGGGCAGCCCTGGTTATCGCGACGACCGCGACGGCGATCGGGTTTGCGATCGACGCCGGATCGGGTCATAAGGACCTGACCGATGTCTTCGCTGTCCTCTACATAGCCGGCTGTGTGGTGGCGGTGCTGGTTGTTCGGCAGTCGGGAGTGTTCACCGCCGTCATCCAGCCGCCGCTGATCCTTTTCTGCGCGGTGCCCGGCGCCTACTGGCTGTTCCACGGCGGCAAGGTCGGCAACCTCAAAGACCTCCTGATCAACTGCGGCTATCCGCTCATCGAGCGTTTCCCGCTGATGCTGGGGACGGCCGGCGGCGTGCTGCTGATCGGCTTGATCCGCTGGTATTTCGGGTTGACACACCGCACGACGGACAGCACGGACAGCACGGACGACGTGGCCGGCGCCACGGCCAGCAGCACGGAAACGACCGAGACAAAGTCCGTCATCAGCGGCATCGCCGCGAAACTGGCCTCGATGCTGGGCCGCGGCGCCGACGACGAGGACGAGGGTTCGTCCGCCGACGGCGAGCGGGTCAATGCGGTCGACCGTCGCAGCCGCCCGGCCCGCGGCAGTCGGTCCGCCCAACGAACCGCCACAACCCGCTCCCGCCATTCTCGAGCCCCGCAGGAGCAGGAGTACGAAACGCCGGCCGACCGGCGGCGGCACGGAAGCCGCCGTGGCTCGACTTCGGCCCGTGATTTCGAACCCGACGAGCCGCCCCGTCGGCCCCGCCGCCCCAGGCCGGCGGGCGACTATGACCCGAACGCCCAGCCGCCACGGGAAGTGCGTCGCGATTCGTACGGGCGCCGCAGTGCCTACGAGCGGCCGGCCGGTCGCGGCTTCGATCCCTACGCTGACTTCAGCCCGTACGAGTCCTACGAGCCGCCGCGCCGTCGTGCCCCGAACGGTGCCGGCCCGACACACCACCCGATCTCGCAGGTCCGCTACCGCGGGTCAGCATCGCGCGACGAACGTCGAGACCCGTACGAAGAAGAGCCCCGAGCAGAGCGCCGGAGTCGATCGCGCACAGCGGGTCGGTCCCGGGGCCGGCCCCCGGCTGAATCCTGGGAGTACGACGTCTAGTTCTTCTTCAGAACTGACCGAATCTCGCGCGGCAATGCGAACACCAGCGTCTCCTGGGCCGTCGTCACCGGTTGCACCAGGCCGTAGCCGCAGTCGGCCAGCCGTTCCAATACGCCCCGCACCAGAACCTCGGGGACCGACGCACCCGAGGTGACGCCTACGGTGGTGACGCCCTCCAGCCACGCCGGGTCGATGTCGTCGGCCCAGTCGACCAGGTGAGCGGCCCGGGCGCCGCCACCCAACGCCACCTCGACCAGCCGCACCGAGTTCGACGAGTTGCGCGACCCGACGACGATGACCAGCTCGCACGCGGGTGCCATCGCCTTAACCGCGACCTGCCGGTTCTGCGTCGCGTAGCAAATGTCGTCGCTGGGCGGATCCTGCAGCTTCGGGAAACGCTGACGCAGTCGCTCGACGATCTCCATCGTCTCGTCGACCGACAGCGTGGTCTGCGACAGCCAGACCACCTTGTTCTCATCGCGGACCGTCACCTTCGCCACGGCGGCGATCCCGTCGACCAGCTGCACGTGGTCGGGCGCTTCGCCGGCGGTACCGATGACTTCCTCGTGACCCTCATGGCCGATCAGCAGGATGTCGTAGCCGTCACGGGCGAATCGCCTGGCCTCGTTGTGCACCTTGGTGACCAGCGGGCAGGTGGCGTCGATGGTCTGCAGGTTGCGTTCGGCGGCGGCCGCATACACCGTCGGCGCGACGCCGTGCGCCGAGAACACCACAATGGCCCCCTCGGGAACCTCGTCGGTCTCCTCGACAAAGACCGCACCGGCCTTTTGCAGGGTGTCGACCACGTGCCGGTTGTGCACGATCTCGTGGCGCACATAGACCGGGGCGCCATACTTCTCCAGCGTGCGCTCGACCGTTTCAACGGCGCGATCCACACCGGCGCAGTACCCGCGGGGTTCCGCAAGGAGAACCCTTTTTTCGGTTGGGCCCTCGGTCACCGATCTGGATGCACCGGGAATCCCCATATCAACAGTCGGCGGCATGAGTTCCAGGGTAGCGACTAAGAAGGCCCGGGCGCCTTCCGAATCCCCGTCGGCGGGGTCTGTTATATTCGAATGTATGTTCGATCAGTGGTATGCCTCGCGGCCCACGCCGGAGTCCGCGGCGCTGGTGGACCGCCTTTGTGCGGCTGCGCGCGCGGAGAACCGGGCCGCCGCTGAGCAGCTGGTGGTGATCGGGCAGTTGTTCGCCTATCGGTACTCGTCGTGCTCGGAGACCGATGACTGGGCGATCGACACCGAGGCGGCGGTGGCCGCCGAGGCGGGTGCGGCGTTGCGGATCAGCCAAAGCCTGGCCGCTTCCCGGTTGCGCTATGCCCGAGCGATGCGCGAACGGCTCCCGCAGCTCGGTGAGGTGTTCAAGGCCGGGGATATCGACTATCGGGCGTTTACCACGATCGTGTATCGCAGTGATCTGATCACCGACCCCGACGTGCTGGCCACAGTCGATAGGCAGTTGGCGGTCAATGTGGCGCGTTGGCCCTCGATGAGCCAGGGCCGGCTGGGCGCCCAGGTCGACAAGATCGTGGCCCGCGCCGACGCCGATGCGGTGCGTCGGCGCAAAGAGCAGCAGGCTGATCGCGAGATCTGGATCGGCGCCGAGCAACAGGGCCTCTCCCAGATCATCGGCAGCCTATTCACCGTCGACGCCCACGCCCTAGACACACGGTTGAGCGCGTTGGCGGCCACGGTGTGTGCCCGCGATCCGCGCACCCCCGCACAGCGCCGGGCTGATGCGATGGGGGCGTTGGTCGCCAAGGCTGATCGGCTGGGCTGTCGCTGCGGGCGCCCCGACTGCGCGGTCGGCACGCGGCCCGCGGCCTCACCGGTGGTGATTCATGTGATCGCCGAGCAGGCCACCCTGGATAGCCGCAGCACAGCGCCGGCCTGCGAGCTGGGTGCTGACGGGCTGATCACCCCTGAGCTGGTCGCCGAACTCGCTCAATCGGCCACACTGACCCCGCTGATCCATCCCGGCGACGCACCACCCGAGCCCGGCTATCGGCCGTCGAAAGCGTTAGCGGATTTCGTGCGCTGCCGGGATCTGACGTGTCGCTTTCCCGGGTGCGATCACCCGGCAATGGACTGCGATGTGGACCATACGATCCCCTACTCCCAGGGCGGGGCCACCCACGCGGCCAACCTTAAGTGCTACTGCCGCATGCACCACCTGGTCAAAACCTTCTGGGGCTGGCGCGAGCAACAATTACCCGACGGCACCCTGATCCTGACCGCGCCGGCCGGGCGCACTTATGTCACCACCCCGGGCAGCGCGCTGCTATTTCCCAGCCTGTGCCGCGCCGTGGGCGGCATGCCCGCCCCCGAAGCCGACCCACCACCAGAGAACTATTGCAGCGATCGCAGCGCGATGATGCCCAAACGCCGACGCACCCGCGCCAAAGACCGCGCCCAACGCATCGCCACCGAACGCGACCACAACCACCAAGCCCGCCACGCCCGGCGCGCAAGCTACGCCGGGCCGGCCCCACCCGACGACGAGGCACCGCCGTTCTGATCTGGCTCACCGAACCCTCAACACTGGGTACCGCGGTCGTGTACACGCTGTCGTCGGGCTGGATCAACGACATGTACACCGGGGCGGGCCCGACCGACCCGATCTACGCCGTATACGGGCCCACCGGCGGCTATGAGTCCCCGGCGGCCTGCAGATCATCCTGGGCCCGGCCGCCGGGATCGTACTGCCGGTGAAGGCCTCGGCTTGGAGTTGAGCCCCGCTTGAGGCAATCTTGGACCCATGGCTACTGCACCGTATGGGGTTCGGCTACTAGTCGGCGCGGCGACGGTCGCCGTCGAGGAGACGATGAAGCTTCCCAAAACCATCCTGATGTACCCGATGACGTTGGTCAGTCAGGCGGCGCACCTGGTGATGCTGTGTCAGCAGAACCTGGCCGAGCTGGTGATCAAGGGCGACACCACGCTGGAGTCGATCTTTCCGCCGAAGGACGAGAAGCCGGAGTGGGCAACGTTCGACGAGGACCTGCCCGAAGACGCCGACGGGGCTTTCGCGACCTTATCCGGCCTCGACGGCGCCGACGGCGATCGCCGGGCCGAGGGACGGTTCGCCTTGTATTCGGTAGCCGACGCGGCCGATTCCCCGACCACACCGGCGCCCGCCAGGCAACCGAAGAAGGCTAAGGCGACAGTTCCGGCGCCGGCGGTGGCAGCCGATCTCGACTATCCGGCCCTGACGCTGGCCCAGCTGCGGGCCCGGTTGCAATCGCTGGATGTCGACGAACTCGAAGCCCTGCTGGCCTACGAGCAGGCCACCAAGGCCCGCGCTCCGTTTCAGACGCTGCTCGCCAACAGGATCACCCGCGCGACTGCGAAGTGACCCAAGGGAATTCGGCCGAGAACCCATTCCCGGTTCGCGCGGTCGCGATCCGGGTCGCGGGCTGGATCGACAAGCTGGGCACCGTGTGGGTCGAGGGTCAGCTGGCGCAGGTCACCATGCGACCGGACGCCAAAACGGTGTTCATGGTGTTGCGCGACCCCGCGGCCGACATGTCGCTGACCGTGACGTGTTCGCGCGAACTGGTGGCGCGCGCGCCGGTGAAACTGGCCGAAGGCATTCAGGTAGTCGTCTGCGGCAAGCCCTCGTTCTACACCGGTCGCGGCACTTTTTCCTTGCGCCTCAGCGAGATTCGCGCCGTCGGCATCGGGGAGCTACTGGCACGCATCGACCGGCTGCGCCGGCTATTGGACGCCGAGGGACTCTTCGACACACGGCTTAAGCGGCCAATCCCATTCCTGCCCAATGTCATTGGATTGATCACCAGCCGCGCGAGCCATGCCGAGCGGGATGTGACGACGGTGGCCGCCACCCGCTGGCCCGCGGTGCGGTTCGCCATCCGCCACGCCGCCGTGCAGGGCGTCAACGCGGTTCCGCAGATCGTCGAGGCGTTGCGCGAACTCGACCAGGACTCCGACGTCGACGTGATCGTGCTGGCCCGCGGCGGCGGCAGTGTCGAAGACCTGCTGCCGTTTTCCGACGAGACGCTGTGCCGCGCGATCGCGGCCTGCCGCACGCCGGTGATCAGCGCGGTCGGTCACGAACCCGACAACCCGCTGTGCGACCTGGTCGCCGATCTGCGTGCGGCCACCCCCACCGACGCGGCCAAAAAGGTAGTCCCGGATACCGCCGCCGAGCAGCGGCTGGTCGACGACCTACGCGGGCGCAGCGCGCAGGCACTGCGCAATTGGGTGTCCCGCGAACATCGCGCGCTGGCCCAGTTGCGCAGCCGCCCAGTGTTGGCCGAGCCGTTGAAGGCCCTCGACGCGCGCGCCGAGGAAGTTCAACGCGCCCGGTCGGCGGTGCGCCGCGATGTCAGCAGGCTGGTCGCCGCCGAGACCGAACGCGTCGGTCATCTGGCCGCACGGCTGGCCACGCTGGGCCCGGCGGCCACCTTGGCCCGCGGCTACGCGGTGGTGCAGACGGTCCCGGCCGCGAAACCGATGGGAGTGCTGCGGTCGGTCAACGACGCTCCCCCTGGCACCAGGCTGCGGGTGCGGGTGGCCGACGGCGCCGTCGCGGCGGTGAGTGAAGGACGGATTGATGGTCCCTGACGAGAACATCCAGGAAGACAACGGTGCGCCGTCAATTACACCTATTAGTCAGCTCGGCTATGAACATTGCCGGGACGAACTGATCGAAGTCGTGCGGCAGCTGGAGCAAGGCGGACTCGACCTTGAGGCGTCGCTGCAGCTATGGGAAAGGGGCGAGCAACTAGCAAAAAGGTGCGAAGAGCACTTAGCTGGAGCTCGCCAGCGGATAGCCGACGCGCTTGCCGCCGCCGAGGCCGAAGAGAGCTGAGCCCGGCACCGTCGAGAAGCAACTATTTTTCCGTTCTGGAACACGTTTCAGTTATTCTCGACCAATGCTGCGCGACACTATGGGTGATGCATCGTTGCAAACCGAACTCGGACGCGTCCTGGTCACCGGGGGCTCAGGCTTCGTCGGCGCGAACCTGGTGACCACCCTGCTCGACCGCGGATACCAGGTACGGTCGTTCGACTGCGCTCCGTCGCCGCTACCGCAGCATCCGAAGCTGCAGGTGCTACAGGGCGACATCACCGACGCGGGCGTCTGTGCCGCGGCGGTGGACGGCATCGAGACGGTGTTTCACACCGCGGCGATCATCGAGCTGATGGGCGGCGCCTCGGTGACCGACGAATACCGAAAGCGCAGCTACGCGGTGAACGTCGAGGGCACCAAGAACCTTGTGCACGCCGGGCAAAAGGCCGGAGTCAAGCGATTCGTCTACACCGCCTCCAACAGTGTGGTGATGGGCGGCCAGCGCATCTCCGGCGGCGACGAGACGCTGCCCTACACCGAACGGTTCAACGACCTCTACACCGAAACCAAGGTGGCCGCCGAGAAGTTCGTGCTGTCACAGAACGGGCAAAATGGCCCCGACGGCATGCTGACGTGCTCCATCCGGCCCAGCGGCATCTGGGGACGCGGCGACCAGACGATGTTCCGCAGACTCTTCGAAAGCGTGGTCACCGGCCACGTCAAGGTGCTTGTCGGGGGCAAGAACGCCAAACTCGATAACTCGTACGTGCACAACCTGATTCACGGTTTCGTCTTGGCCGCGGAACACCTGGTACCGGGCGGCACCGCACCCGGGCAGGTTTACTTCATCAACGACGGCGAGCCGATCAACATGTTCGAGTTCGCGCAGCCGATCGTTACGGCCTGTGGCGAGCACTGGCCTCGGATGCGGGTGCCGGGCCGGCTGGTGCGCGACGTGATGTCACTGTGGCAGTGGCTGCACTTCCGCTTCGGGTTGCCCAAGCCGCCGCTGGAACCCCTAGCGGTGGAACGGCTTTACCTCGACAACTATTTTTCCATCGCCAAGGCGCAACGGGACTTGGGCTACCAGCCGCTGTTTACCACCGAGCAGGCGATGAAGGAATGCCTGCCGTATTACAAAGACCTGTTCGAACAGGTCAAGGCCTCTTCTCATTCGCATTTGGCGTCCGTCGTGGCCGCGCGGCCACCGGAGTAGCGCGGCTACCGGAAGCTGACCATCTCGGTGCCCCAGGCGGCGCGGATGCGCCCGTCCAGATCGTGCACGACGTCGTCGTGGCGATCGATGATCAGGCAGGCGCGGTCGGCTTGCTGGTAGGTCGTCCATTCAGGCTCGCCGGCCGGGCCCTGCGGTTTGCCCTGCGCAGCGAAGTTGATCCACCGGGTCCGTACTCTGCGGGAGATCGCCCTGGCGGTTTTGGCACCGCCGAGTTTCAATGTGGGATCCTTGGGTCCCCCGAGATTGCCCCAGACATAAGGCAATTCGGTGGCGTGCGCGGCCCGCACCAGCAACAGCTTGAGCAGCGGAGTCGAGTAGTCGAAGCGATACAGATACACCGGCGCCACCCTGCTGTGCCCCTCGGCCAGCCACACCGACGGCATCCGAAATCCCACATCGGTCGCGATGCTCAAACCACGGGACTTGCGCCGCATTCGCGGGTAGGCCGCGACGACCTGGTGCTCGGTGGGCAATTGCAGGTCGGGCTGTTCGGCAGCAATCTGGTTGAACATCGACGTGATCGCGCTCGGAGTGATCGGCATGAGCGGCGACCTCATCAACCGAAAGAGTGCCGCCTCATGCTTGTTGGTACCGATGATCAACGGCACCGGATGTGAGCGGCCCTCCTGCGCCGCCTTGACGGGGTAGTCGCTCAGCACGTCGCCGTCGACGATCGGGACGAACGCCAGCGTGCCAGGGTTGCGGACCGGCACCTCGTTGAACACTGCGCTCGTCGCCGACACCAGCGCTGCGGTCGACACTTCGCGCAACCTCTCCACATCGGAGGCGGTGATTCCCAGCTTTTCGAGGACGGTTACCGCCAGCTGCCGGGCCCTACGGCTGTCGTACACCGATGTGGCCGGCGAACTTTGGGCGATCGCCCCGGCGAATAGACCCGCGGCCGCCGGGACGGCGAGCAGGGTCGTGACGATCCCCGCCCCGGCGGATTCGCCGAACAGCGTGACCCGCTCGGGATCGCCGCCGAAAGCCGCGATGTTGTCACGCACCCAGCCCAACGCCGCCAACACGTCACGCAGCCCGATGTTCGAGTCGAAACGCTGCCGTGACGTGTTGAACGACGACAGGTCGAGAAAGCCGAACGCGCCGATGCGGTAGTTGACCGTAACCACGACGACGTCACCACTGCCGGCCAACCCGCGACCGTCGTAGAGCGGCTGGCTGGCGGACCCCAGAACGTAGGCGCCACCGTGCAGCCACACCATCACCGGTTTTCGGTCACCGGGCCGGGTGCCCGAAGATGCGCAGATGTTCAGGCTCAGGCAGTCTTCGCCCTGCGGCGCGCCCAAGTCCAGCGGGACGTTGGGAATCGGAGGCTGCGGGCAGGCCGGCCCGAAGGCGGTCGCGTCGGCCACCTCGGTCCACCGCTCGGGTGGCTCCGGCGCCCGGAAACGCAGGTCGCCCACGGGCGCAGCGGCGTAGCGAACGCCTTTCCACGCTTTGACGCGGCCGTCATCGGTACCCCGGACCGGGCCATAGCCGGTTTCGGCCACACGGTTGTCGATCGCCATGCCGCTAGGTCAGCCTCTTGTTGAGAAACTCGACGACCCGCTTGCGGGCCTCGTAGGCCGGCTGGCCGTCGACCTCGCGGACCTCGAGGGTCAGCACCGAATGCGCCATCTTGCCGAAGCCGTGTTCGTTTCCCTTGCGCGAATCGATCTCGATCACCTCGAACGCATCGCCGAGCCGGTCCTTGAGCGTCTTGAACCGTTGGCCTGGGGACATGCCGTCCTCGCTGAATCTCAAACCGATGGCGCACAAGCCGTCGTTGGCACAGCGGTCGGCAACCGTGGCCAGCTCGGATTCGCTCAGCCCGGGATCGCGACGCTGCGCAGCGGTCAACGGAAACGGCACCGACGGCTGGCTGAGCACCGGCGCCAGCACACTGTCGTCGACCGCGGCGGCCAGCGCGAAGCCGCCAGTGAAGCACTGGCCGATCACGCCGACGCCCTTGCCCGGCGTCGACGCATTGAGGTCACGAGCCAGCGCGCGCAGGAATAACGACACGGGCCGCTGCTTGTTGGTTGCAAGCGCCGCGAATTCCCTTGCCACGCAGGCCCGTGCGAGGGTCGCGACCGTATAGCCGACCGTCGCGGGCTTGCCCGGCTCGCCGAACAACGATGGGATGGCGACGGTGAACCCGTTGTCCACCAGGTGATTGCCCAGCCCCAGCACACCGGGGTGGATCCCGGGTATCTCGGGAATCAGCACCACCCCAGGACCGGCCCCCTTGCGGTAGACGTCGTGGGTATAGCCGCCACCGGTGAACGGCGCCGCCGTCCAGCCAGAAAGGTCCGCTTCGGGTGCAGTCACTCCGATATTCCTTCTCGCTATCGACTTGGTAATGGCGGCTGCGATTGGGTCGCCGACGCCAGCGTACGGAACTGATCGGTGCTCCCGGCACCGGTGATAGCGATCTGGGTGGGGCCGACCGGGCTGGCGAGCCCGGTGGTCCACACCGGCTCGCCGGTTGTCCCACCCTGATAGACGACCCAGCTGGTGCCGGCGACGTCGGCGGTGCCGGTCGGGAACAGAGCCTGCTGGGACGGATGGATGGAGCCGACGAGTTTGTCCTCGTCGGCGTTGCTCTGCGTCAGGCTCAGATACATCCCCGTCGGGGTGATGTATCCCACGGTCGACGTAGCCGCGTTGAGCCGCTGACCGGTCGAGGTGTCGGTGCGCCCGTTCTCGATGCCGCCGCGACCACCGGAGTTGGGCTTCCAGCCCGCCGGCAACCGGGGCAGTCGGATCGGGAACCCCAGCGTGGCAGCGTCTGCCCGCAGGGCCGCCGACGCGTCGTAGGACGGAATAGTGCCCTTGGTCGTCCCTCCCGGCTGAAACGAGCACATCCCGACCAGACCCGCCAGCACGATGCACCCCACCACCAGCGGCCCCAGCGACCAGAACATGTCGCGGCCGTCCTGCAGCAGCCGGGGTTTCGCCGGCCTTGCAACAGGCCCGGGAACCGGCCCACGCGCGGGACCCGGCTGGCCGGTGCCCTCAGAATTCGGCGGCTGCACGGTCACTCTTCGAGTATCCCAGCTCCAGCCCACCGTTCCGCTTCTGGGACAATCTGCAACCATGACAGCTCAAGGCGCCGTCGAGGGCCGCGACCCGTCGCAGCCACGGCCGCGCGGTGAAGCCCCGGACCGCAACCTGGCCCTGGAACTGGTGCGGGTCACCGAAGCCGGGGCCATGGCCGCGGGCCGCTGGGTGGGTCGAGGCGACAAGGAGGGCGGCGACGGCGCAGCTGTGGACGCGATACGCGAACTGGTGAACACCGTCTCGATGCGCGGGGTCGTGGTCATCGGCGAAGGCGAAAAAGACGAAGCGCCGATGCTGTACAACGGCGAAGAAGTCGGCAACGGCGACGGCCCGGACTGCGACTTCGCCGTCGACCCCATCGACGGCACCACGCTGATGAGTAAGGGCATGCCCAACGCCATCTCGGTGCTGGCGGTGGCCGATCGCGGGACCATGTTCGACCCGTCGGCGGTGTTCTACATGAACAAGATCGCCGTCGGGCCCGACGCGGCGCACGTGCTGGACATCACCGCGCCCATCGCCGACAACATCCGGGCGGTCGCCAGGGTCAAGGAATTGTCGGTCCGGGACATGACGGTGTGCATCCTGGACCGGCCCCGGCATAAGCAGCTGATCGAAGACGTGCGCGCCACCGGAGCCCGGATCCGGCTGATCACCGACGGCGACGTCGCCGGCGCCATCTCGGCGTGCCGACCGGGCTCGGGCACCGACATGCTGGCCGGTATCGGCGGCACTCCGGAGGGCATCATCACCGCCGCGGCGATCCGCTGCATGGGCGGGGCGATCCAGGCGCAGCTGGCGCCCAAGGACGAGGCCGAACGCCGCAAGGCACTCGACGCCGGCCACGACGTCGAGCGGGTGCTGACCACCGAGGACCTGGTGTCGGGCGACAACGTCTTCTTCTGCGCCACCGGGGTCACCGACGGCGACCTGCTCAAGGGCGTGCGCTACTACCCCGGCGGCTGCACCACCCAGTCGATCGTGATGCGTTCCAAGTCGGGCACCGTCCGGATGATCGAGGCCTATCACCGGCTCTCGAAGCTCAATGAATACTCCGCCATCGACTTCACCGGCGACAGCACCGCCGCCTATCCCCTGCCGTAAATACCACTGGAAAATAGAGGACCTAATACATGGCCGAGGACGCCGAATACCGTATCGAGCACGACACCATGGGCGAGGTCCGGGTACCGGCAAAAGCGTTGTGGCGCGCGCAAACCCAGCGCGCGGTGGAGAACTTTCCGATCTCCGGGCGGGGCCTGGAGCGTGCTCAGATCCGTGCGTTGGGCCTGCTGAAGGGCGCCTGCGCGCAAGTCAACAAAGACCTCGGGTTGCTGGCGCCGGAGAAGGCCGACGCGATCATCGCGGCGGCGGCGGAGATCGCCGACGGGAAACACGACGACCAGTTCCCCATCGACGTCTTCCAGACCGGCTCGGGCACCAGCTCCAACATGAACACCAACGAGGTGATCGCCAGCATCGCGGCCACGGGGGCCCCTCCTGTTGTTGTGCACCCCAACGACGACGTCAACATGTCGCAGTCGTCCAACGACACCTTCCCGACCGCCACCCACATCGCGGCCACCGAGGCCGCGGTGCGTCATCTGATTCCGGCGCTCGAGGTGCTGCACGACGCGCTGGCAACCAAGGCCCGCGAGTGGCGCACGGTGGTCAAGTCGGGCCGCACACACCTGATGGACGCCGTTCCGGTGACACTCGGCCAGGAATTCAGCGGATATGCCCGCCAGATCGAGGCCGGCATCGAACGGGTGCAGGCGTGCCTGCCCAGGCTGGGTGAACTGGCGATCGGCGGCACCGCTGTCGGCACCGGCCTCAACGCTCCCGAGGGCTTCGGCGCCAAGGTGGTCGAGACGTTGGTCGCCGAGACCGGCCTGATCGAATTGCGAACGGCGGCAAACTCTTTCGAGGCTCAGGCCGCCCGCGACGGGCTGGTCGAGGCGTCCGGGGCACTACGCACCATCGCGGTGTCCCTGACCAAGATCGCCAACGACGTCCGCTGGATGGGGTCCGGCCCGCTGACCGGGCTGGCCGAAATCCAGTTGCCCGACCTGCAGCCGGGCAGCTCGATCATGCCCGGCAAGGTGAATCCCGTTCTACCCGAAGCGGTTACGCAGGTCGCCGCGCAGGTGATCGGCAACGACGCCGCGGTCGCCTGGGGCGGCGCGAGCGGCGCCTTCGAGCTCAACGTCTACATCCCGATGATGGCCCGCAATATCCTGGAGTCGTTCAAGCTGCTGACCAACGTGTCAAAGCTGTTCGCCCAGCGCTGCATTACCGGGCTGTCGGCCAATGTCGAGCACCTGCGGGAGCTGGCCGAGTCGTCCCCGTCGATCGTGACGCCGCTGAATTCGGCGATCGGCTACGAGGAGGCCGCCGCGGTGGCCAAACAAGCCCTCAAGGAACACAAGACGATCCGGCAGACGGTGATCGACCGCGGTCTGATCGGGGACAAGCTCTCGCTCGAGGAGCTGGATCGCCGGCTCGACGTGTTGGCGATGGCCAAAGTAACTGACGACTAGGCAGGGTGATTCAGCAATGACGGCTCCTCCCGGTGGCCCCTACGGTCAGGACCCCTACGGAACGAATCCGTATGGCCAGGGCCCATATTGGGGCGGCCAGCCGCAGGGCGGGCCCCCCCAATACCCCCAGGGCGGCCCCTATTCCTACCCGCCTCCCTCCGCCGGGGGCGCCTACCCGCCGCCGCAGTACCCCCAACCCGGCCAGTACACCCAGCCCGGCCAGCAGGTTCCCCCCGGCTGGCCGGCCGGACCCTACCCACCCGGTCCGCCCCCGGGTGGGCCACGCTCGAAGATGCCATGGCTGATCCTGGCCGGTGTTGCCGTGCTGGGCGTTATCGCGCTGGTGGTGATCCTGGCGCTGAGCCTGGGTAACTCGAACAAGTCGACCAAGGCCACCCCGGGCTCCTCGGTGATCCCGTCGTCGCAAAGCGCCCCAACCTCGGAGCCGAACAATACCGAGCAGACCGCGACCGACTGCACTCCCAACGTGTCCGGCGGCGAGAAGCCCGCCGGCGGCTCCCCGATCAGCGCGGGCCAGCTCTCGTTCCCGACCACCGCGGCGCCCGGGTGGATGCCGATCTCGGACGACCAGACCCCGAACCTCATCGGCGCGGTGGGCGTCGCCAAAGAGGTTCCCGGGGCCAATCAATGGGTGATGCAGGCCGAGGTCGCCGTCACCAACTTCGTGTCCAGCATGGACGTCGCCGCACAGGCATCGAAGTTGGTGCAATGCGTGGCCAGCGGCCCCGGCTATGCCAACGCGTCGCCCACCCTGGGCCCGACGAAGGCGTCGTCGCTCACGGTCGACGGGATCAAGGCCGCCCGGGTCGACGCCGATGTCACGATCGCCGACCCCGCGCGCAACGTGAAGGGCGACTCGCTGGCCATCGTCGCCGTCGACACCAAACCGGTCACCATCTTCCTCGGCGCAACACCCATCGGCGATGCGGCCTCAGCGGGCACCATCAACCAGATAATTGCGTCGCTCAAGGTCGCGAAGTGACCCGCTGATATAGATCGGGTTGGTCCTTCACAAACGCCTCCGGAGGTGTCAGGAAGGGATCTGTAAGTTATTCCTTTTGAGTCCGTGTGTTTGGCGCACGCGGGTTTTCCTGACACGCCCCGGAGGTGTTGTTATGTCTGTGCATCTTGCCCCAGTCACGTCGTCCACGATCGTCGTTGCCGTCGATGTCGGCAAGACCTCGGCGATGCTCTCGGCGACGGATAGCACTCGTCAACGTGTGTTCGGTCCGGTCGAGTTTGCGATGACCCGTTCGGGCCTGGTCGGGGTTGTGCG
>NZ_JBKQQD010000086.1:0-2797 GCF_052144515.1 Mycobacterium sp.
CTATTGTCCAGGGCGTCCTGGCCCGTACAGCTCTGTCGATCCGCTTGGCTACACGTTTGGCTACACTATCGCCGCCTTCGTGCCATTAGATTTGGACCTTCACGACAGCCGAGTGTGGCGCCTGAAATCGTCTTGCGCGTCGCCTCGGAGCTCCGGGCGCTCCAGCGATGAAGGAGGGCGTTACGCGGATACTGACAGTCTCATACCGCTATCGCGCGAAAATCGAGGTTAGCGGCGGCCGATGGCATGCGGGGACAGTGCCGCAGGACCGCACGCGATCGCGGCGAGTTGCGGTCAACTCATCACCGCCGCTAGCGCGGCGCAAAGCTGGCACAGTCTAGACTCCGCACTGTCACAACGCACGCTTGAGGGCAACTAGAGCCCGGCGAGCGGCAGACGAGCGAAGGGACAGCACTCCCATGCAGACAAGGCGCCCCTACCGTCGCATCGCGCTGGCATTGTGCACTGGCGTTCTTGCCACCGCACTCGCCGGACTGAGCAGCAGGGCAGTCGCGACGACTATTTCGGACACCAAGGGCTCACCCCAGCCCGAGCTCAAGTCGTTCGTGGTCGGCACCGCGAATGGTCCGAGCGACGTCAGCACGGACGGGTACAACGGCAACCTCGTGCTCGTCTACGAGGTGTCCACGCACAACACGGACGGGGCCATTCAGGTCTGCGTGCTGAAACGGGGCGCGCGGTCGTGCGCGAGCAAGACCACGCTCCATACCGAAAAGCGCAGCACTGTGTACGACGCGCCGTTCGTAACAGTTGAGAACGGCGGCAACATTTTTGTGGCGATGGACGAGTGTTGTGGAGCGAACGACCTCCTCTTCGAGTCGACTGACGGCGGGAAGACCTTTGGCTCTCCGGTCGCTCTCGGCACGGCGGACGGACCGAACATAGATGCCGCCGAAGCCTTCGGCGTGACGGGAGAACCCGGCCACATCATCTGGGCCGAGAACAACGCCGGCAGGGATTTCGACGTGGAGTACGCACCCTTCAACGATCCATCAGATGGGCTCGTTGTGAGAGCGCTGACCGACTCAGCGGGCGTCGATTTCTTCACCGCTGGAGTGGGCAGCTACAAGGGCGGAGTCCTGGCGGCGGCAAGCGACAGCAACGACGCAACGATCGTGAGCTTCGCGCCGGCTCACTCAACGACTTTCAAGAGAGTGGGTCGATTCGCCGATCAGAGCCTTATCTCGCTGACTGGCGACGCCCTCGTCACCCAGCGAACGACTGGTGGCCAACAGCTCCTGTTCCGGTTGTTCAACGGCACCACCTTCGGGGCAGCGCACTCGGTACCGGACAGCGGTGGTGGGGGGCCGCACTGGGACTTTGCACACATGGACGGAGCCGGCCGGACGTTCGTCTTCACCGAGCGCCATCAGGATGGCTACGACCTCGAGATGCAGTCCACCACTTCGGGCGCAACATGGAGCAGCCGGGCCGACTTGGGCTCTGCGATCAAGAGCAGCGGGTTCTCGGGTGCGCTCGACAACATCGGCAGCGGCGTCGCGGTCGGCACGAGCGGCCCGGTCACGGTCTGGCCGGTGCTCGCGGCCCAGCCGGTCACGTTCACGTTGTCGGCGAAGAGCGTCGGACCGAACAAAGGCGTAAAGGCAACTGGAACCGGTAGCTCACCGCAGACCGGGCGCAGCGTCCAACTGCAAGAGCTCGAGGGCAGCTTGTGGCACAACATCGCCTCTACGACCGAGGATGCGGCGGGCAACTTCTCATTCAGGATTTCGGGTCGCGGCGTGGGTAACTACACCTTCCGCGCGGTTGTGAAATTGCTGCCCGGCTATCTCCAGTACGGATACTCACCGCCGCGGACCCTCAAGGTCGTGAAGCCGAAGAGCTAATTGACGACCCCCGCCTCTATAAGCTCAGCTATCTCCTCGACGGTGAGCCCGCGCTCTGCGCCGGCCGTTGTGCAGCGAATCAGGGCGCGTACATCCAGACGAGTCGGATGTGGCGCACTTCGCCAGCCCGCAACGTGACCGTCTTCGATCGACCGCAGCGCGGAGTCGAGCCGGCGGTCGAGGAGGGGCCACACCCGGTGACGAAGTAAGTCCCAGGACTCAACGGGATCCTGAAATGACCAGACTTGCCCACCTTCTTCTCGAGGACGAGCGGATGGGTGCTGAACGCGACCTCCACGGATCCGGCGGTCGCGTGAAAGCCGCCGGGATAGGGGCCACCCTCGTATCCGAGCCTGCCGACTAGGAAGGCCCTGCTGGTGGTTACGAGTGGCGGGGTCGCCCGTGCTGTCGGGACCGAAACGACAAGCGCGGCGAACGCGACGAGGAATGCACAAAGCGAGGTGTGCAACACACGGGACATTGGCAGCTCCCACTCATTCAGATTCACACTTAGTCTAGGCCACTGCCGCACCTATGCGGATGCGCCCGGCCGCCGGGCAACGTGTGCCGCACGCGCTCACCTCAAGCATCCCGAAGAGTCACTACCCTCGATCAACCGCTCCGGGCGAGCGGCCCCACCGGTGTGAGCGATTCGAACCCTTGTCTCCGCCTTGAGAGGCGCATTGCGCCGAGATGGCTACCTGCTGAAAGACCCACTTCCTGGACATTCTTTGAACGCGCTCGGCGCCACCTGCCTCCGGTGATGGAGTTCGCCTATCCGACCCGAAGCAGGCACGCAGATACCGTCGTTGGCTCTCCTCATCGAGCGGCAAGAAGTCATACATGACCGGCTCTGCGAGTTCGGCCGTGGTACCTGGATGACGGACGGCCCAATCCAAGGGATCAATCTGGACACCGGGCTCACCGCC
>NZ_JBKQQD010000087.1:0-3419 GCF_052144515.1 Mycobacterium sp.
TGCGACCGCGACAAGGCCTCCAACGCTTCTCGTTGACCGTCTGACATGACCAAAGCAGCCGCCGGTGTCATCACCCACGAAGTCTAACGCAGACCAGCCAATTATTTTGGAGACACACCACTAGTTGATTCGGACACCAGGGTAGATGTGAACACCGGCATGATCGCTGCCGGTCGGCTCCAAGCACTGATCGAATCTCGTGCCAGCGCTACCAGCATGGTGGACATGTGGGTGAAGATGGACCGAATTATCAATGCGATCAAATCCACTGTGCCGGAGGAAATGTGGCCGGAGATCGTGCGCAAGATGAAGGGTGAGGACGAGGCCTCGGAGCTGCTGGAGGACGACGCCGAGGTCTTCGACCCAGCCGATGATCCCTTCGACGACGAGTTAGACGAGTTAGACCGTTAGACGACTGAGGTTGTTCGGTTCCTGGATGCACGGCGACGTGGGCAGGCTAGATCGATAGCGGCATCGACACAAGCAACTTCCGCGTGCGAGATGGCGGTTCTAGCAATAGTTGTATGACGGGTCTGTCCGCTGCAGATGCCCACAAGTTCGCAACTGATGGCCCAGCGCCGGAATACTCTTTTCGGTCCAAACTGGATCACGCCGAAATACCCTCGACTGGTGAGCAGAATGTCGGACACGGCCTCGGTTGCGCTCGGGCGGCGCATCATTGAAATTCTTGAAAAAGGCAAGAAAACCTCGACATACAAGCTCGCGACGCTACTTGCGCTTATGGAGTACTGCATCGAGAGGGCGCCCGATTCCGACGAGTCGGTCGATGTGCCGCTCGACATCCTCGCGGAGAGGGTAATCGAGAGATACTGGCAACAGACCCGGCCAAGCGGCATCGACGGAGACCGCGCACTGCGCCAATCCGGTCAGGCAACCAAGATTCTTGACGACATCAGGAACTTCCGTGAAACCGCACACGCGGGCAACAGCACCACGCTGGAGTTGGCGAAGTCACAGGCGCCCGAGTTGTACGCCGAGACACTGAAGAATGTGAAGCGCACGTTGGTGCGCTACCCATTACGCCTTCTCCAAACGGTCCCCAGTGGCACCGACCCGTTCCTCTACCACGACGAGTGGATGCAGAACGCCACCAATGCAAAAATCGACCGGCCCGACAACGTGGTCCGGCTTCGCGAGGGCGTTGGGTACGCGATGGCCTTGCTGGCAGGACTCTTGAGGCCCGCGCTTGAATACCTGTGGGTCGACAAGGTGTGGAAATCGAACCACGAATTGTTCCCGGATGGCCTTGATGTCAAGCGGTATCTCTTCGAGGAAGACCGGGTAGCCCTTGCTCAGGTACGCCCCGCGCTGAAGGAGGCGTTCGGCGAAGAGTGCTTCTACTGCCGTTTCAGCCTGAAATCAGGCAGCCATATCGACCATGTCCTGCCGGTGTCGACCTACCGGATAAACGGTCTAGCCAATCTTGTCCTGGCGTGTGGACAGTGCAATCTGTCCAAGTCGGATTACCCACCGGCCATCATGCACGTCGAGCGGGCGTTAGGCATCTCACCTGCGCCCGGCACACGACCCCGCGATGAAGCGACTCTGGAACGGATCGGTCGGGCCATCCACTGGCCGGTACAGTACGACCGCGTCAAGAACACGGCGCGTAGCCTCTTCAAACTTGCAGCCCCCCAAACGAAGACATGGCGTGGCGTTGGCCAACCACTCGATCCACTTCCATCGAGGCTGCCCGCATGGGTCACCGATGCCCCCGCCTGAAAGCGTGCACAAGCATGGTGGACGAGGCATGCCTTGGCGGCGGTAGAGGCGACCGCCTCCTCCCAATTCCGATACTCCGAATGGGGCACTGAGGCCCACAACTGGGTCAAACGACCCTATTGGGGGGTGGAGGGAAGGCGGAACCTGGATGGGTACCGCCCGGATCAATCGGCCTGCGAGGGAGACGTCATGGGGACGCCGCCGCGCAGAACCGTGAGCATCCACGGTCACGAGCTGTCCTACCTGGACAGCGGTACGGGTTCGGTGGTGCTGTTCATCCACGGGATTCTCGGTTCGCAACGCCAGTGGATCCACCTGATCGACCGCCTGCATGACGACCACCGGGTGATCGTGCCGGACCTCTTCGGGCACGGCGAGTCGGACAAGCCGGTGGGAGACTATTCCCTCGGCGCCCACGCGGCAACGCTGCGCGACCTGCTGGATCGCCTGGGCATTGAGCGGGTCACCCTCGTCGGGCACTCCCTCGGCGGGGGCATCGCAATGGAGTTCTACTACCTGTTCCCGGAGCGCGTCGAGCGGCTGGTGCTTGTCGCCAGTGGCGGGCTGGGCCGGGAGGTCAACCCGATCCTGCGCTCGGCGACGCTGCCCGGGGCCGCATGGGTCCTGCCCATCCTCGCGTCGGGGTGGGTGCGTACGCGCGCCGAGGGCGCCGGACGGGCTCTATCCAGGGCGGGCTGGAAGCCCGGCACGGACATCACCACGATCTGGCAGGGCTTCACCTCGCTCGGGGATGCGGCGAGCCGACGCGCCTTCCTAGCCACGACCCGCGCCGTCATCGACCCTGGGGGCCAGACTGTCAACGCCCACGACTACCTGCCCGACGCCGCGCCGATCCCGACCCTCATCATCTGGGGCTCCCGGGACCGGATGATCCCGCCGTGGCACGCGATCAATGCGCAGAAATCGATCCCCGGGTGTCGCGTCGAGCTGTTCGAGGGAGCTGGCCACTTCCCGCATCTCGATGAACCGGACCGCTTCGCCGATCTGGTGCGTGATTTCATCGCGACAACCTGAACCGCTGGCACCTCGAAACAGACCAAGGCAGCGGGCCTGGCCGCAGCAGGTCACCCCGACGACCCGTGCGAGGAGCCAAGTCCGGCACCGAGAAGGCCCGTCCGGCCCTGCCCGACGAACGCCCGTGACCCGCCGCAGCGGCGTGAGGTGGCCGCAGCTCTGCGGACTGCCGAGACGTTCGCGGGGTGCCCGACGGTCGGGGCACTGTCCACGCCCTGCGGATGGTGGCCCACCTGCTCGACTCCGGCTGACGGGCGCTGACTGGTACTTGTCCTGTCGGCCGGGCGGGCCGCTTCCCATTCCGGTGCCTCGAATGTGTGCACTGAGGCGCGCGGATCCGGGTCAAAGGACCCTTTTCGGGACGACGGGGGAGGCAGAACCTGAAATGCGTACGGCCAGACCTCGAAGCCCGAATGCGGGCGGCCGGGCACGAGGGGAGAAGAAGGGGCTTAGTCCATGATGACTGGCTGTAGAACTAAGACCGGGGTCTCAAGGAGGTAGTCATGTCCGCCATAACGAAGGTCTCGGCGTTTGACCACGCGATGCAAACCGCGCACACCTGGATCAACGACGTGGCCAGGGAGTTCGACACCGAGGATCGGGAGTTCGCCTACCGAGTGCTGCGCGCGTGGCTGCACACC
>NZ_JBKQQD010000088.1:0-15200 GCF_052144515.1 Mycobacterium sp.
ACGTCCATGTCTCGGAGTGCTCGTACATCACGTCGGAGCCGTTGGAGATCAGCACGCCGTCGTGATTCTCGTAGCCGGCCAGCGGAGCGAGGCCCATCTTGAGCCGTTTGACGATGTCGTCGGGACCGCGTGCCGCCAGGGCGGGTACCGGCATGTCGACGTAAAGGCAATCCGGCGACAAGAACGTCGTGACCGCGTCCCAATCCCGCCGCGACAGCGCCTGCCACAGCCCAAGTACCGCAGCGGTCTCGACCGCATTCGTAGAAACCTCTGTCATGGTCGCCATTAACACCCGGCCGCGGCACCGGTGTCAACGTTTCGGGCGCATACTCGCCTCAGTGACTCCACTGCAGCGCTACCTCGCCGAAGAGATCGCGACCGATCACGTCGACGGTTTGCTCACCCGCCGCGAAGCGATGAGAAGGCTTGGCCTGCTCGGGCTGACGACGGCGGCCGCGACGGCGCTCATCGCGTCCTGCAGCGAGGAGCCTGAGGAAGCTTCGAGCCCTTCGCCGACCTCGCCCGGCACCGCCAACTCACCTGGGTCACCGCAGCCGCCGGGAATTGCCAACACGCTGCCCACCCAGCCGATCACCTGGCAGGGGCCCACGAGCCAGCTGCAAGCGGCGTGGTCCCAAGCGGCCAACTCCAAGGGCGGTGTGCTGGTCATCCACGAGAACAAGGGACTGAACGACTGGGTGCGATCAGTGGCGGGCCGCCTGGCCGGGGCCGGGTACTCGGCCATGGCCATCGACCTGCTGTCCGAGCAGGGTGGGACCGGAGCGTTCGCCGACCCGGCTCAGGCCACCGCGGCGTTGGGCGCGATCGCACCGGAACAGTTCGTCCACGACCTGAATTCCGCTGTCGCGCAACTGAAGCTACGCGCTCCGGGGCAGAAAGTCGCCGTGGTCGGCTTCTGCTTCGGCGGCGGTCTGGTATGGCAACTGCTGGCTTCCGGCGCACTGGGCGTGTCGGCCGCGGTCCCGTTCTACGGGCCGTTGCCCGACAACCCCGACTTCTCCGGATCCAAGGCCGCCGTGCTGGGTATCTACGGCGCCCTGGACACCCGGGTCACCGGGTCCGAGCCGGCGGCCAAGGCGGCCCTCGACCGAGCCGGGCTGGTCCACGACCTGGTGGTCGAACCCAACGCCGACCACGCGTTTTTCAACGACACCGGCCCGCGCTACAACGCCGTGGCGGCGGCCGATGCATGGCAGCGTCTGCTGGACTGGTTCGGCCGCTATCTCGCCGGCTAGCGATTGACCACCACGCCGAGGGACAGAAGCGTTGACTCTGCGGTGAGGGTGAAACCGCCCGAGTGCCCCTCGCCCCCAGCGCAGAATCGAACTTCTACGCCCGCGCGTTGTCGCTGGGAGGTCGACAAAAAGTGTGTCGTGTCCCGCCCGCTTAGGGGGAAACCATCGACCGCGCCGGGCCCAATGTCACCGGCAGCGTCGACCATCCGCGCAGCACCCGCGTCTCGCGCCTGCTGCCCGCACCCGCGGCCCGCACCTCGGGGAAGCGCTCGAAGAACGTTCGCAGCCCCACTTCGCCCTCGGCGCGGGCGAGGGCGGCCCCGAGGCAGAAATGCCGGCCACCGGAGAACGCGAGATGCTTGCCGGCATTGCGGCGTTCGATGTCGAAGCGGTGCGGATCGGGGAATACCTCGGGATCCCGGTTAGCGGCGGCCAGATAGACCACCACCATCTCGCCGCGGTTGATCCGTGTGCCCGCTATCTCGACGTCATTGAGGGCCAGCCGCGCGGTCAGCTGCACCGGCGATTCCAGCCGCAGGATCTCCTCAACGGCGTTGGGCCACAACTCAGGACGTTGACGCAGCGTGTCCAGGTGTTCGGGCGTGTCGAGCAACATGCGAATTCCGTTGCCCAACAGGTTCACCGTGGTCTCGAACCCGGCGGCCAACACCAGCCCGGCGATGGCCTGAAGTTCGCGCTGGCTGAGATACGTTTCGGCAGAACCACTTTCGGCTTTCTGGATCAACTGACTCATCAAATCGTCACCCGGATTGCGCCGCAATTGCTCCAAATGGCCGGCGAGCCAGAAGTTGAACCCGGCGATCCCTTCCTGCACGCTGCGGTACTGCCGCCACGGCAATCCGAAGTCCAGGCTCGGCGCCGCCAGCTCACCGAACTCCAAGACTCGCCGCCGATCCCGCTCAGGCACACCCAAGATGTCGCTGATGATCGCGACCGGGAGTTGCGAGCAATACCGCCCCACGATGTCCACCACATCGGAGACGCCGCACTGGTCGGTGAGCTGGTCCAAAAGTCCCGCCGCCGTCTGCTCGACGCCGTCACGCAATGCGGCGACCGCCCGGGAGGTGAACACGGCCGACACCGTCTTTCGGTAACGCGTGTGGTCGGGTGGCTCGACGGCCAGCAACGACGGGGCACGCAGCGGGTGAAGAAGATCGTCGCGGAAGCGGCTCTCCAACCATCGCATCGGCGCTGGCAAGTTACCGCCGAACATCAACACCCGAAAGTCGTCGGATCGCAACAGGTCATGGGCGAGCGCATGGCCGACCGCCAGATAGGCGGTGCGGCCTTTCAGCAGCGGTCCAAGCGGCCGCAGTTCCTCGTAGAACGGCACCGGGTCGGCGATCACTTCCGGATCGGCGATCAGCCTGGCCGGCGGTTCACCCCGCCGGACTCCGATTTTCGCGGCACCACGGATAAACCCGTGCAGCGCAAGCCAGTGCAGTCTCTGCTTCACAGCTCCTCCATCGATTGGCCGGTCGCAGCGCGTCCTCCACCGAGCCTAGGCGCCTCAGCACTCGGCGGTGATATTGAAGTCTGTCGTCACGACCTTATTGGGATTGCTGTTGTCGATGCCGTATGCGCTGCCGGTGATGGTGTAGGTGTTTTGGGCCAGGTCGACGTGCGCATCGCCCACCCCGCCTTCCCAGAAGCTTCCGGTGAACCCGCCGACGTTGCGGATCTTCACCCATTGAGGGATGACCCTCTCGCCACTGAGCAGCACCACCGCTTCCACCCGGCCGTCGTGGTCGAGAATGTCGATGGTCCGGTACGCCTGGTCCTGGCTGCACGCGGGAGGACGTGTGGTGTGCGTGTTCCCGTCGATGGTCAGGCGGGCGGCTCTTCGGGGGATCGTTTCGGCCGCCCCGCACCCTGCGATGGTGGCGACGAGGACCAAAGCAACTGCGGCCCGTGCGACCAGCCGGTTGTGCACCAGTTCACCTCGATTCTTTTGGCAACAGCCCGGGTAGCGCTTTGACGATGCGGCCCCGCACCAACTCCGGGCTGCGGCCCTTGAGCCGATCGATCCAGCGAATGCTGTTGGGCACGTACCAGTGCAACCGGGTCGGATGCTGGTAGGCCTGCCAGGCCACCTCGGCCACGCTGCTCGCGGGCATCATCCGGAGCATGCCCTTCTTGGGCGCAGTAGCGCGGATCTCCTCGGCGGACATCGTCGACGGGGCATCGTCGGAGTGGTTGGGCGTCGAGGTCAGGATCGCGGTATCGATCAGACCGGGAAGCACGTCGGCGACCCGCACACCATGTCGATGCCATTCCACGCTGAGTGCCTCGGTCAACCCCTTGACCGCGTGCTTGGTCGACGAGTAGACCGCGATCCGCGGCATGCCGTAGGTGCCCGCCGACGACGACGTCGAGAACATCAGACTGCCCGGAGTCTTTTTCAGGTAGGGCAGTGCGCCGTAGGCACCGGTCAGCACGGCTTTGTAGTTGACGTCGACGACGCGCATGGCGTCCTCGTACGGCACGTCTTCGAACCAGCCGGATTGGCCGATGCCGGCGTTGTTCCACATCATGTCCAGCCCGCCGCCCGCATTGCCGGCGCAGAAATCAGCCAGCGCACCGTCCAGGGCCGCCTTGTCAGTAACGTCGACGACGCGGGTCCAGAGTCGCTCGGTGCCGAGCTGGCGGCTCAGCTCGGCCAGGCCGGCATCGTTGCGGTCCACCGCACCGACCCGCCAGCCCCTGGCATGAAAGAGCTTTGCGCCCTCGCGGCCCATTCCGCTCCCCGCGCCGGTGATGAAGACGGACTTCACTCCTCGACCACGGCCTTGATGCGTTGCAGCGTCTTGGTCATGTCGCGGATATTGCGGCGTTTACGCAGCCAGCCGCCGAACAGCCAGAAATACACGCTGCTGAACGCGGACGGGGTCATCCGAAATGACTCGGTAACGTCCGTACCGCCGCCCGCAGGTGCCAATCTGTAGTGCCAGTTATTGACCGCTCTGTCGCCGAGAAGCACCGCAAAGCCGAACTCGCGGCCCGGCTCGCAGGCGGTCACCTCGCACGTCGTCCAGTACACCGGTCCGATCTCGTTACGCCGAACGTGACCCCGGAATTTGGCGCCGAGCGCGGGCCCGGTCGCCTCACCCAACCACTCCGCCTCGAACACTTCCGGGGAAAACCGCGGTGTGTTGCGGACGTCTGCGATCACATCCCAGATTTTGTCCGCGGGCGCCGCCATCTGAACCGTCGCCGAACCTTCCATGACCCGATCCAAACACAGGTTCGCGCTGGGTCATAGGGCGCACGGACCATCAGTTACGGGTGCGGGACCGCCGCCTGAATCAGCCCGTTGATGATCTGCTTGATGCCCTGTGCCGGATGCGAATACCACGCGGTCGGCAGACCCGATGCTGAGCCGCACTTCGGCCATGGGTCCAGGCCATCCTCGGCGAAAACCCGGTTCGCCACAGCGATTTGTTGGTCCTTGGATGCGGCGGCCGGGTTGCCGACCCCGCCATATTGGTTCCAGGTGGCCGGCTTGAATTGCAGCCCACCGTATTCGCCGTTTCCGGTGTTGGCTGCCCAGTTGCCGCCGGACTCGCATTGCGCGATCGCGTCCCAGTTCGGGGCCGCGGGGGCGGCGTTGGCCACACCATCGGACACTGTCATCGACGCTGCAACGAAGCCGCCTAGCATGACGGACCCGACAAGAGGCTTGCAGAGTTTTTTCATGTCAAGCTTTTCGCCAGGCGTGTCCGAAGTGTTACTGATTCGAATAAATTGCGAAATAAGGAGTTTATGGCATTTAAATCGGCACGTCAGAAGCCAAATTAAAGAGTTATTAAGCAAATGCGTTTAGGAGCAATACCACCGAGTCGCCAAAGAGAGAGCTTGTTGGTAAAGGCCGTCGAGCTGGCGGGCCCCGATGACCTCGGCCCGCGCGGCGTCGAGCTGGGTCGCGCACGCCGCCGAATGCAGCAAGTCCCAGTCGAGCGCGATCTGGGTCAGCATCGTCTGGTTGAGGCCATCGATCGTCGACCGAGACGCCGAGAGGTCCGGTGATGCGGCCGGCGCGTCGGACGGATTGAGCTTCCAATCCGCAAAGCGGCTGTATTCGATGGCCTCGGTGGCGTTGATCTGGTCCCCGAAGACCCGCGCGACATAATCCGCGTCAACGCGCTTCGTGCTGGCGTCGGCGCGCAGCGCGGCGAGTTCTTGCTGGACGCGGCCTGGGTCCTCGATGGCGCCGTGAGCCCGCCATTTGAAGGCCGCCACCGGTTCGGCCACCTGCAACCGCGCCGCGGCGGCGTCGACCAACTCTGTCAGCCGGCTCGTGCTGTCGGCCCTCGCCTGCGGTGCGGCCACCAGGACAGCCAGCGCGGCCAGCGCGCCTGGGATTCGGCGTAGGCGAGGGTGTCTCGTTTCGGGGATAGCCTGGCTGACATAGCTAGTTTCGAGGGTACTTCTAAGGGCGCATCTGCGTTGCGCGCGCCGCGGGTTCGGGCGCTGATGGCTGCCGCTCTCGCGGTTTCGCTGCTGCTGGGCGGGGCGTTCCTGGTAGTGAGCGCGCTTCGTCCGTCGCCGTCTGAAAAGCTGGACCATCCCGCCAATCCGGTCAGCGACGACGCGACCGCGGCCCAGGTGGTCGAGTCGGTCAAACAAATCGTGAGTCTTGCCGGACTTCAGACGAATTCGGCCGGTTATCTGTTGATGTCTTGTAAGAACCAGAACGACCCTCCCTATCAAGGTGCGATCTATCTGACCTTCGCACTGCCCGCAGGCGCTCGGCCCGATACCTATTTCAAGACAATCGCGGCCACGCTGAAGACCCGGGGCTGGACGGAGGGCCTACCGCCCAACGAGCACACCTTCGGCAAGACCGTCTCCAAGGACGCCGTCACCGCGATCATCTATCCGCACGGCGACGACCCGGACCTGGGAGTCCTGCGCGCCTACGGTGAGTGTCGCGACGCGAACGATCACCGCAAGGACGCGTCCGGGTGGATCGACATCACCAATCAATTCCCGAGGACCGGCTGACGGGCCGTTTGGGGCTTTAACGCGCTACTGCGCTTGACGGGTTGCTGTCAAGCGCAGTAGCGGCTTCGAAAAGGGAAGGCGGATAAGCCTTAACCGTGCGCGCCCAAGGCGCCCTGCAGGTCGCCCTTCATCGCGTTGAGCTGGGCACCCCAGTACTCCCAGCTGTGCGTCCCGTTGGCGTTGAAGTTGAACACCGCGTTGTGGCCACCGGCGCCGTTGTAGGCGTCCTGGAACTTCAGGTTGCTGCTGCGCACGAAGTTCTCCAGGAACTCGGCGGGCATGTTGGCGCCGCCCAACTCCGACGGGGTGCCGTTACCGCAGTAGATCCACAGCCGGGTGTTGTTGGCGACGAGCTTGCCGACCTGCAGGGTCGGGTCGTTGCGCTGCCACGCCGGGTCGCTCGACGGACCCCACATGGCGTCGGGCTTGTAACCGCCGGCGTCACCCATTGCCAGGCCGAGCAGGGTCGGCCCCATCCCCTGGGAGGGGTCCATCAGGGCCGACAGCGAGCCGGCGTAGATGAACTGTGCGGGGTGGTAGGCAGCGAGGATCAATGCTGCCGAGCCGGACATGGAGATGCCGACGGCGGCGCTGCCGGTGGGCTTGACCTGCCGTTGAGACGACAGGTAGTTCGGCAGCTCGCTGGTGATGAAGGTCTCCCACTTGTACGTGGAGCAGCCGGCCTTACCGCAGGCCGGTTGGTACCAGTCGGCGTAGAAGCTGGACTGCCCACCCACCGGCATGACGATCGACAGGCCCGACTGGTAGTACCACTCGAAAGCCGGGGTGTTGATGTCCCAGCCGTTGTAGTCCTCTTGCGCGCGAAGCCCGTCCAGCAGGTACACGGCGGGCGAGCCGTTTCCGCCGCTCTGGAATTGGACCTTGATGTTGCGGCCCATTCCGGCCGACGGCACTTGCAGGTATTCGACGGGCAGACCTGGCCGCGAGAACGCTCCCACGGTCGGCGCTCCGCCGGCAAGACCGACCAGGCCCGGCAGGGTGATAGCCGCCGCAGCACCGACCAAAAACCGGCGCCCCCAGGCCCGGACCTTCTCGCTCACGTCTGTCATACCTGCCCCTTGTCATATGTCTGGCGTATCTCGAGCCGTGCTCTCGGCAGGAATTTACCGTGCGAATAGGCCAAATGTCGATCTGGACGCGAACCAATCTCGGTTTTGTCTCGGTTACCGCCACGAATACAGCAACTGTGATACGAGGGCGCCGACGGCGGTACAAGGCTTGCCCGCAGCACCTTGGCGCCCCCTCACGGCGCGAGAATCGCCAGCTAGCAGCCGGATCTGCGCACCCGAATCCGAGAAGGCCGCACCACACCGCCAAAAGCTACAAAGTGTCACAAAGCAAATGGCGTTTCCGTTTTTGGCCTAACCGTATCGCCCGGCGCAATCCGCTTGAGGGTTTAGGCGTGTTGCCGCGCCTCGGACACAACTGAGCCGCAACTGCGCGCTGGGTATATCGCTGTGGGTCACCTGGGTCTTCGGCTGGTCTTCGGCATCGGGGCTCCCCAACTTGCGCCGACCGCGTAGGCTCACACGAAGCAAGCCGAGAGACCACGCTAGCCCGGTCCGTTCCGGCTCTCACGAATCACCGCACCAGCGGGCTTCATGGTGCGCAGCGGTGTAGCTGGGGGCATCGGAGTTCCGGGGCCGATTGAGGTGCAAATTTTGGACACGGTACTAGGGGTATCAGTCACGCCGACCACCGTCGGGTGGGTCCTCGCTGAAGGACACGGCGCAGACGGCACGATCCTGGACCATCACGAGTTGAAGCTGCGCGGCGGACGCGGCGTGCGCGCGGTGAGCACCGCGGAGCAGGTGGCAGACGAGGTACTGCGGGTAGAGGCGCTGGCGGGCGCGAGCGATCACCGTCTGCGCGTCGTCGGAGTGACCTGGAACGACGACGCGTCCGCGGAGGCCGCGCTGTTGTTGGAGGCACTAACCGACGCGGGTTTGGACAACTTGGTGCCCGTTCGCCACCTCGAAGCCGTCGAGACGCTTGCGCGAGCCATCGCGCCGGTCATCGGCTACGAGCAGACCGCGGTGTGCATTCTCGAACATGCGTGGGCGAACGTCGTCATGGTCGACGCCCACGACGGCGAGACGCGTACCGCCGTCAAGCATGTGCGCGGCGGTTTCGACGGGCTGACTTCCTGGCTGAGTGGAATGTTCGACCGCGACGGTTGGCGCCCGTCGGGGGTACTCGTGGTCGGTTCGGACCTCGACATCAACGCCTTGTCATGGCAGCTCGAAAAGACTTTGCCGGTGCCGGTTTTCGCGCAAAGCATGGCGCAGGTAACGGTTGCACGCGGCGCGGCGCTGGCGGCGGCGGCCAGCACCGAGTTCACCGACGAGCAGCTGCTGGTCGCGACGGCCGGCGAACCCGCCCCCGAGCCCGCTACCCGGCCGCGGCAGTTCTCCTACGCCGGCGCGGTGACCGCGTTGGCCGCCGGTGCGATCACCTTCGTCACGTCGTTGTCGCTGGCCGTGGGCCTTCAGTTGGCTCCCGACAACGCTTCCGGAACGACAAAACACCCGGTGCACACGTCGACACCACCCGTCGAAGCAGCTGTCGCGCCGCAAGCCGCGCCGCCACCTGCGCCCCGGGAGGCGGTACAACCCCTGTCGCAGGTGCAGCCGCCCGTCAGCCCCGCCGCCGCACCGGGCGCGCAGCCCGCGGCACCGATAGAACAACAGAACGCGACGTCGGAGACGCAACCGGACCCGAACGGTCACCCACCTGCGGTGACGAGGGTGCTCGAGCACATACCCGGCGCCTACGGGGATTCGGACTCACAGCCGTAGCGGACCGCGGTAAAAGACACCGCCACCTCGTCGACGACCTGCACCGACCCCATCAGAAGCGAGAAGGGCTTGATGCCGTAATCCGATTGGCGAACCGTGGATTCGGCAGACATTCGCCACGAGTCGCCGAGATCGTCTGTGCGCAGATCGATTACGTGCTCTCGCGACTTTCCCCGGATCTGCAGCATCCCGCTCAGGCGATACCCGCCGTCCGTCTTGTCGATAGCGGCGGCGGTGAAGCGGATTTCGGGAAAGCGGCCGACGTTCAGCGACTTCAACGCGTTCGAGCGCACCATGACCTTCTCCGGTCCGGACAATCCTTTGACCCCGCCCTCGCCGCGCAGCACCTCGAACGAATCGACGTCGACGACGAGCTCCGCGGTGACGGGTTCGCCGCCCTCCCAGTTCACCGTGGCCTGCCACCGCGTCATTGCGATGGTCAGCCGGTGGCCCATGCGCGCGGCCCTGCCCGTAACACCGGTACGAAGCTGCAACTCGCCGTCGGAAGCGTCGAGCGTCCACACCATGCTGTTGTCGCTGCTCACATGGTGAGCACTGTGCGGTAGTGCGCGCGTCCCTGCTCCAACGCCGCGTAGCCCTCCGGAGCTTCCGACAACGGCAACTCCTCGATCCACGCCCGCACGCCCGACAGGACCGCGAAATGCATTGTGTCTTCGACATCTTTGGCGGTCCCGGACGGATGACCCACAATGCTGACGCCTGGCGTGATGAGCTGGATGGGACTGATCGGTAACGGTTCAGGCGTGACGCCGATGGTGACGAGTTCACCCTGGGGCGATATCCCACCGACCGTGGCTGCCATGGCCCCCGAGTTACCCGCGGTCGCGAGCACGACCGCCGCACCGCCCAGAGCCTTGAGCGCTTCGGACGGGTCACTGGCGGTGGAGTCGATGTAGTGGTGAGCGCCCAGCTTTCGCGCGTCATCGGCTTTGCCGGTTCCGCGAGCGATCGCGATGGTCTCGAAACCCATCGCCCGGGCGAACTGCACACCGAGGTGACCCAGCCCACCGACGCCGAGGATCGCGACCCGGTCGCCGGGCAGGGCCTTCGTGTGACGCAGGGCGTTGTAGGTGGTGACGCCGGCGCAGCCCATCGGCGCGGCTTCCGCGTCGGAAAGCTCGGCGGGAATTCGGGCCAAAGCGCTGGCCGGCGCGGTCACCGACTCCGCGTATCCGCCGGGGTACTGGTAGCTCGGGATTTTCCCGTTCTCACAGTGAATGAACTGGCCTTTCCGGCACTGATCGCAGTGGTAGCAGCACCCGCCGAACCAGCCGACCGCGACACGATCGCCGACCGCGAAACCCTCAACACCCTCACCGAGTTCGGCTATGGTTCCGGCGATTTCATGCCCGGGAGTCAAAGGCCATGACATGCCGGGGAATCCGCCGGCGACGAAGTGGGCGTCGGTGCCGCAGATGCCGCAGGCGCGCACGCTGATGCGTGCCTCGCCGCGCGCCGGTGGCGTTGTTTCGACCTCGACCAGCTCCAACGGCGCGCCCGCGGATTTTACGTGGACCGCTTTGTGCGTGGGCACGCTATTTCTCCCTGTTGTATCTTATTGCGCGACAGGGCATTTCGCTGCCCCGTTGGTGTGGTAGTCGACCTGCCAGTGCTTGATGCCGTTGAGCCAGCCCGACCGCAGCCGCTCGGGCTTGCCGATCGATTCCAGATCGGGCAGGGCGTCGGCGATCGCGTTGAACATCAGGTCGATGGTCATCCGCGCCAGGTTGGCCCCGATACAGTAGTGCGCGCCGGTGCCGCCGAATCCCACGTGCGGGTTGGGGTTACGCAGGATGTTGAAGGCGAACGGGTCGTCGAACACGTCCTCGTCGAAATTGGCTGAGCGGTAGACCATTACCACCCGCTGGCCCTTCTTGATCTGCGCGCCGGAGAGCTCGTAGTCCTCCACCGCGGTGCGCTGGAACGACGTGACTGGGGTGGCCCACCGGACGATCTCGTCAGCGGTGGTGACCGGACGTTCCCGCTTGTACAGCTCCCACTGGTCGGGGAAGTCGGTGAAGGCCATCATGCCCTGGGTGATGGAGTTGCGGGTGGTCTCGTTGCCGGCCACCGCCAGCAAGATGACGAAGAAGCCGAACTCGTCTTCGGAGAGCTTGTGGCCGTCGACGTCGGCCTCGATCAACTTGGTGACGATGTCCGGCCCGGGGTTTTTGGCCCGGTCGGCGGCCATCTGCATGGCGTACATGACCAGGTCGACCGAGGCGGCCATGGAGTCGTTGGTGGCGAACTCCGGGTCCTGGTCGCCGACCATCTGGTTGGACCAGTGGAACAGCTTCATGCGGTCTTCCTGCGGTACACCCAGCAGACCGGCGATGGCTTGCAGCGGCAATTCGCAGGACACCTGCTCGACGAAGTCGCCGGAACCTTGCGCGGCGGCGGTTTCGACAATGCGCCGGGCCCGCTCGTTGAGGTCGTCGCGCAGCCGCTCGACGGCTCGGGGCGTAAAGCCGCGGGAGATGATCTTGCGCAGGTGGGTGTGCTGCGGGGCGTCCATGTTGAGCAACACGAACTTGCTCGTCTCGAGCTGCTCGGTGACCGTACCCTCTTTGTAGCGCGGCAGTGCGGTGTTCTGCAGGCTGGAGAAGACGTCGCTGCGCAGCGAGACTTCCTTCACGTCCTTGTGCTTGGACACCACCCAGAAGCCGCCGTCGCTGAACCCGCCCGTCCCGATTGGCTGCTCGTTCCACCAGATCGGCGCGGTCTTCCGCAGTTCGGCCAGTTCTTCCACCGGCAACCGTTCGGCGTGGATGTCTGGGTCGGTGAAGTCGAACCCGGGAGGCAGATTGGGGGTTGGCATGCGGGCCGCTCCTCGATACGAATTCGTCTAGTTGTGTTCTAGTGCAAATAAACCATTGCCACACCACGGTTGGGAAGCGCTTGAGCAAGATCGGCGAAGCCGAATTGCAACATGTTCAGCGTCGATTAGTTACGGCCATGTGACCGGTCTACATGTCTTGCAAGCACCGAACAACCGAAAGGGCACGAATGATGCGCGTCGTCCTGAGTCACTTTATGAGTCTCGACGGGGTAGTCCAGGCCCCAGGCGGCCACGAAGAAGACTCCGACGGCGGCTTCGCCCACGGCGGCTGGTCGATACCGTTTTTCGAGCCCGACGCCATGGGACCGGCCGTCGCCGACGTCATGGCCTTGACGGAGGCGCTGCTTTTCGGCCGGCGAACGGGTCGCCGATCGGATGAACGAGATACTGAAGTACGTGGCCTCGCGCACGCTCAGCCAAGACGGTCTCACCTGGCCGGGTTCGACGCTGTTACCGGCCGACGACGCGATCGGCGCGATCCGCGAGCTGCGCGCCCCGGAGGGCTCGGTGAGGCCTCCGCCCTCGAGCTGGTTTCGACGGCCGCGACCGCGACCGGCGTTCTCATCTGCACCTACCGGCCGCGGTGAGTAGTGCTGAGCCGCCCGACGCGAAACGATCTTTGTGGCGCGGGCCCAAATGATTATGCTTTGGTCCAGGTCACCGGCGGTAGGGGCCGCGTGAAACGACACCGAGGGTGGAACATGATTCGCGAACTACTCGCCACCGCGGCGATCACGGGCGGCGCGATCGGCCTGGCGCCGTGCGCGGCCGCCAATTACGACGGCGACGTGCCGGGCATGAACTATCAAGCTTCGCTGGGTGCGCCGTGCGACAACTATGAGCGCTTCATCTTCGGGCGTGGGCCCAGCGGCCAGGCCGAAGCCTGTCATTTCCCGCCACCGAACCAGTTCCCGGCGGCCACTACGGGGTACTGGGTGATCTCCTACCCTCTGTACGGAGTCCAGCAGAACGGCGCGAAGTGCCCGGGTCCGCAGACAGCGGCGCAGACCCCTGACGGACTGCCGATGCTGTGTCTGGGAGCCCAAGGGTGGCAACCGGGGTGGTTCACCGGGGCAGGGTTCTTCCCACCAGCCGGGTAGCGGCCCCGCCTATCCTGGAGGGATGCGCGGAGATATGCGCGAAGGCCAGCTAACTAAATCTCCGGTGGCCCCGGTGCCGCGCTGGTTGCGGTTTGTCCTCGCGTCCGATCGCGCCGGCTCGGCGTGGTACATCGGCACGGGCTTCTTTTTCGCGCCCGTGCTCGCCGTGCTATCGCCGTGGCCGGCGGTCACCGCAGTGCTGTGGGCGATCATCGCGCTGGCGGGGCTATGGCTTGGCCTGCTCGGAATCGCAATGGCCGTCGGGCTGGCACGGGTGCTGCGATCCGGCAAGGAGATACCCGAGGAATACTGGCGCAGCCTGGTGAACTACTAGAGTCTTATCAAGCCTTATCAAGCCGTGCCAACGAATAGGAGACTCCGATGGCCTTCAATCCCAAAGATGCGGTCGACGCGGCGAGGGACATCGCGACCAACGCCGTCGAAAAGGCCTCCGACATCGTAGAACATGCCAGCGACATCATTCGGGGTGACATCGCGGGCGGCGCCAGCGGGATCGTCCAGCACTCGATCGACATCGGCACCTATGCGGTGGAACGGACCAAAGAGGTGTTCACCGGCAAGGACGAGGTCGACGAGTAGCCGACACTTCAGACGGTAGCGGCGTCGTTGAGTTCGTCCAACCGCGTCGTCGCCTCGAGGTACTCCTGCACCCAGCGCTCGATGACCGTCGCGCTCTTCTCGACCTTGGTGAACTGCCCGACGACCTGACCGACTGGATTGAACGCGACGTCGACGGACTCGTTGGGGTACCTGTTCGTGGCCCGCACGGCCATGCCGGACACCATGTACTGCAACGGCATGCCGAGGGGCTTCGGGTTGTCCGGCTGCTCCCAGGCTTCGGTCCAGTCGTTGCGCAGCATCCGGGCCGGCTTGCCGGTGAACGAGCGGCTGCGGACGGTGTCGCGGCTGCCGGCCTTGACGTATGCCGCCTGCTGAACCGGGGTGTTCGAGGACTCCTCGACCATCAGCCACTGCGAGCCGGTCCACGCGCCCTGAGCGCCCAGCGCCAGCGCCGCCGCGATCTGCTGGCCGCTGCCGATGCCACCCGCGGCCAGCACCGGTACCGGGGCGACCTCCTTGACGACCTGTGGCCACAACACAATTGAGCCCACCTCGCCGCAGTGCCCGCCGGCCTCGCCGCCCTGGGCGATGATGATGTCGACGCCCGCGTCGGCGTGCTTGCGGGCCTGCGAGGGGGAGCCGCACAACGCGGCCACCTTGAGTCCGGATTCATGGATGTGCTTGATCATTTCGGCCGGCGGGGTGCCGAGCGCGTTGGCGATCATCTTCACCTTCGGGTGTTTGAGGGCCACCTCGACCTGGGGTGTGGCCGTCGCCTCGGTCCACCCGAGAAGCTGCAGGCTGTCGCCGTCGCTGTCCTCGATCGGGACACCGTGATCGGCGAGGATCTTCTTTCCGAAATCCAGATGCTCCTGCGGCACCATCTTGCGCAGCGTGTCGGCGAGCTCCTCGGCCGACAGCTGGGAGTCCATGCCCTCGTACTTGTTCGGAATGACGATGTCGACGCCGTAGGGGTGGTCGCCGATGTTCTCGTCGATCCAGTTGAGCTCGATCTCGAGCTGCTCAGGCGTGAAACCGACGGCCCCCAGCACGCCGAAACCGCCGGCCTTACTGACCGCGACGACGACATCGCGGCAGTGGGTGAAGGCGAAGATCGGAAACTCGATGCCGAGTTCATCGCAAATGGCGGTGTGCATGCCTACTCCTGGGGCGCTCGCCGAACTGAAACGTGTTCTAGTTTAGTACGCGCGCCCTCGGGGTGGCCAGACAGGTCCGTCGCGCCCCAACTAAGAGCCATCAGATCGCCACGCTGTGCGCAGCCCACAGGACCAGGAACGCGAGCATGCTGCCGGCGCAGACGAGGTGATCCCGACAAATGGAGCGCGCGAGACGGGACTGTTCGGGGGGACCGTCGGTGCGCTGTCCGAGGCGGACCGCGGAGGGGACTGTGTGCGTGAGCGCCAGCAGCATCGGGACTGCCGCCAGAATTGCCGAGGTGACCAGCAGCCAGCCTGGGTCGTGGCCGCGGGCGGCCTGAAACCCTAACGCGCCCAACAGGATCAACATGACGAGGACCATCAGCCGGCTCATCGGCCGC
>NZ_JBKQQD010000089.1:0-6811 GCF_052144515.1 Mycobacterium sp.
CACAATTTTCACCCCCACAGGGCGACCGCAAGGTCAGATTGGCTCGTACGATAATTCCTCACTGGGGCCTCCCACATCTTGTGGCTCTACCGGCCAGGACCTGATTCCTGTCGGCAACCCACGTTCACATGCAGTGAGGCCCCAGCCTTCCCATACCGTCTAGCAGGCCCTCGACGGCAGCCATCTCCCAGCGCCGACCCACCAGATGCGACTCAGCACCTGTGACACGACGATCTCGATCCGACACACTCAGCAACTGCTGGGCGGCGACCGGTTGATCCCTGCCTTTGATGTGGACCATTTCCGGCTCGCTGAGGACTGCATTGTGTTCCACCAGCCGTGCGGTGGAGGCGCTGAGCATCACCCCACCCGGCGGGGCCACCGATTCCATCCGCTGGGCCATGCCCACCTGCTCACCGATTGCGGTGTAACCCGTTGCAGCCGTGCCGATCTCCCCGGTGATCACCTGCCCGGAGTTCAACCCGATCCGCAGCTGAAGTTCGACACCATCACGGCCGCAAACCTCCTGAGCCAGATCGCTAATGCCGCTGTGGATCTCCAGTGCAGCCCGGCACGCGCGCAGGGCATGGTCCTCCAAGGCCACCGGTGCGCCGAACAGCGCCATGATCCCATCACCGGTGAACTTGTCCACCGTGCCGCCATAGCGTTTCACCACAGCAGCGGCCCGATCCACCAGCTGCGCCATGATCTCCCGCAGCCGCTCCGCCCCGACGGCAGAGGCGATGTCCATTGAGTGGACCACGTCGGCGAACAGAACCGTGACCTGCTTGTACTCGGCAGGCCTTGCGGCCGATGTGACCGCCGCACCGCACTCGCTACAGAACTTGGCCTTCTCGCTCAGTTCCGTGCCGCACGATTCGCACAACAGTCCCGCCGCTGTCATCTCACGCGGCCAGCCCACCGTCGTTCCACGGCACTATCGTGTCACCGCTGGCCAGCCAGCATGCGCCATATCGCCACTGCGATGTCTACGGCACACGTCCGATGACGCGGCCCGCGCCGCTCTGGATGGTCTGACCGTGCACCCGACCTATGCCAAGCTCGCTGCTGGCTCGATAACTTACTGCGATGACAACTCAGATCCTGCTCATTATCGCCGTGATCGCCCCCGTCGCGTAAGCAATTACTAAACGGAAAAACACCGAACGGGGACTATCACTCGTGCCCCGGCGAGCGGTGGGATCAGCAGTACGCTCATGCCGTGGCGGAAACGTTATACGCCAAGTGCGGCGATCTGAGCCTGGCGTATCAGGTGTTCGGCGACGGGCCAGTCGAGCTTGTCTTCGTCGGGCCGATGGTCAGCCACGTCGAGCTGGTCTGGACTCTCCCCGAATTCAAGGCGTTCTTCGATCAGCTCGCCACGTTCTGTCGCGTCCTCCTGTTCGACAAGGCCGGGGTCGGGCTGTCGGACCCGGTCCCGAAAGTTCGCACGCTCGATGATCGAGCGGCAGAGATCGAGGCCGTCATGGACACCGTCGGCTTCGGACAGGCCGTCGTCTCCGGTCTGAGTGACGGCGGAGCAGCCTCCATGATGTTCGCGGCAACACGACCGGAGCGAACGCGCGCACTGATCCTCATCGACACCATCCCGTATTGGGGCTTCGCGGGGTGGGACGACATGGACCGCGACCCTGCCGAGCTGCGGGCGCGCCTCGTACCCGAGCTGGGTGAGGATTACACCCCGTCCACGGAGCATCTCGCCCGCTGGCAGGAAGTGGCCCGCGCGGTCCACTCCGGCTGGGGCAGCGGTGTGGCAGCCAGCATCGCCTCGCCGTCGATCCGGTCGATGCGCCAGCTGGGAATGGCTGAGCGGATGTCCGCGAGCCCAGGGATGGCGCGGGCGTCATTCGAAGCGGGGTTTCTGATGGACGTGCGGCCGATCCTGCCGACGATCACCGCGCCCACCCTGGTCATCCATGCCCGCGAGGACCCCACCGTTGCGGTGCAGTACGGCCGGTACCTCGCGGATCACATCCCGGGCGCGCGGTACCTGGAGGTCGAGGGCACCGACCACTTCCCCTGGTTCGACGAGCCCGACAAGATCCTGACCGGGATCGAGGAGTTCCTCACCGGCAGCCATGCCGCACCGTCGCAGTCTCATCGCGCCCTGCGCACCGTGTTGTTCACCGACATCGTCGCCTCGACGCAACACGCCGCAGCGACCGGCGACGAGCGGTGGCGTGCGGTGCTGCACCGCTTTGGTGAGATCACAACTGAACTCACGGAACGGTTCGGTGGCACGGTGGTCAAAAGCACCGGTGACGGTCACCTCGCCACGTTCGACGGGCCGACGCAGGCCATCCGCTGCGCCGAGGCCCTGCGTGCTGACGCCGAGACGCTGGGCATCGATATCCGCGTCGGCATCCATACGGGCGAGTGCGAACTTCTCGACGCCGACATCGGGGGGATCGCCGTACACATCGCGGCGCGCATTCTCGGCCAGGCGGGCGCCGGTGAAATCCTCGTCTCCCGCACGGTTCGTGATTTAGTCGTCGGGTCGGGCACGGGCTTCGTGGACCGCGGCAGCGTCAAGCTGCGCGGCGTTCCCGGCGCCTGGCAACTGCTGGCGGTCGATCGCCACGGTCCGCGGGCGGGATCGGCCGAGGCGGAGCTGGCGTCAATGCCCACTCCTGGCCGTCGGACAGCGATGCGCCGCTCGGATCGCGCCGTGGAGACGATCGCGACGCGCGCACCGTGGATCCTCCGTGGGATGGCCCGCCTCGCCCCAGCCACCGGCCGCCGCTGAACACCCGGAGTCAGCACGGTTGGAGGTGTCTGAGCCCTCGACATTGTTGTTAGGTGAGTCGCTTTAAGATGCCACCGACGCCGATGCATCCGTGCTGGCCAACGACTCCACCTTCACGAGCTGGCTCGTCCAGCGGGGCGGTCGTAATCGCTGAGGGTGCTGTACCGGTTGCTGTACTGGTCCCAAAATGGCCCTCAGCCCCGGCGTTCACACCGCCGATCGACCGGTACGCGGATCACTCGGCGACGAGTTGATCGGTGTTGGCGAACACTAGGTTGCCGGTGTCCAGCACCACCGCCCACCGTCGGGCCGGGTCAGCGAAACGCTGCCCGCCGATCTCCACGGGTTGGACCGCCAGCTCACCGAAATCCTCAACGATCACCCCTGCACTCTCAGCGTCGGCGCCCGCATACACCCGCACGCGCATGTTCACCGCCAATTGCCCGCCGGTCCCGCTGCTGCGACCTTTGCGACGTTCAAACACTGTGTGCTCCCTACCGTGTCCTGGAACCGACCCGTTTAGATCGGGCCTGCGCCGCCTGGTGTTGGCCTCAGTCGTCGGCGGCTCCCAACGCCGCCTTCGCCGTTGAATGGGTGTGTCTAGCTTGAGCGTTGCGCACAAGCGTGGCCAAAACGGCCCGACGGTCGTTTCTCAATCGTGTTGGGACGGTAACCGAAGATTGCCCCCCATCGACTACCTCCGCTAGCAGGTGGTGCTTCCCTTGGAAGTCTCAGACATCGGTGTCCAAGATGGTGCATCCATGGAACAGGCGAATGCGCAGCATCGGTCAGAAATAGAGTGACCCGCAGGGCAGACTGCGAGGATCGCGTTTTGAACGGCTGGCTTCGGAGCGGGTCTTGGCCGCAATATGGTCAGGTACGGCAAGTGGAAGACGGCCGGGATGTGCATGGGGCTCTTCGGCGAGAGGCAGCAGGCCCGGCACGAGTGGATCGCGAGCGGCCCACGCCGTGGACGCGAGGAGGCCCACTCGACGGCGGTTGTGACCCACCACGCCTCGCCGGTGCGGTCCCGGACGGTGAAGGTCTGCCTCGGCTGCCTGTGGGTCTCGGCGGACCTCGACGCGCAGCACGGGTCACCACGGTCGTTGGCCGCGCCGTAACCCGCCGAAAACCGTATCCAGCGCGACACAATTTCTGTGACGGATTTCCGAGGCACCCCGCCCTGGAAATCAGGCCGCCCGGAAGCCAATTGGGGCGGCTCGCAGATGTTGGTCCGGTGGCTGCCGTCGCGACAAATACCCTGAAATGGCGGGACTTCGGTCCCTATCGCAGGACTTTGGTCAAATGGTCGGATACCCCATGGGATTAGCCATTGGTGCGACCTTTGCCGGGTACACCATCCTGCGGCTGCTGGGCACCGGCGGTATGGGCGAGGTGTACCTCGCCCAGCACCCCCGATTGCCGCGTAACGACGCGCTCAAGATTTTGGGCGCCGATGTGTCCGCTGACGAGAACTATCGCCAGCGATTCATCAGAGAGGCGGACCTAGCGGCCAGCCTATGGCACCCGCACATCGTCGCAATCCACGACCGAGGCGAGTGTGAGGGCCGGTTATGGATCTCCATGGATTACGTCGACGGCACCGACGCTGCTCGCATGCTGCGCGACCACTATCCAGCGGGAATGCCTGCGTCTGATGCGATCCGGATTGTCACTGCTGTCGCCGAGGCGCTGGACTACTCCCATGCCAGGGGCCTCTTACACCGGGATGTAAGACCGGCGAACATCCTGTTGGCGGAACTTGAAGATGGTGAACGACGAATCCTGTTGAGTGACTTCGGTGTTGCTCGCGATGTCGAGGACGTGAGCGGCCTTACCGCAACCAACATGACCGTCGGAACGGTGGCTTACGCCGCTCCTGAACAGCTGATGGCTTTACCGATGGACGGCCGGGCAGACCAATACTCGCTGGCCGCGACCGGCTATCACCTGTTGACCGGGTTAACGCTGTTTCCAAGTTCCAATCCGGCTGTCGTCATCGGCCAACATCTCAATGCACCACCGCCGACCCTTGCCGAGCGTCGCCCATACCTTGCGCCCCTCGATGCGGTGTTCGCCAAGGCATTGGCGAAAGATCCCAACGAACGGTTCCTACGCTGCGTGGACTTTGCTCACGCACTCGCGGAGTCAAACATGGAACCGGCCAGCTCAGATCTGAGTGACATGGGCACCAAGACACCGGTCATACCACCGGTGTCGATCCCCAAGGGACCCGTTGATAGAAATGCTGCGACGAATGAAGCGCCGAAGTCGCAACTTCCGCATCGCAACGAGGTACGAATCCGACGCTCACGATTACTGGTTGCAGCGGCGCTAGTACTTGTTGCGATATGTGTTGGCGCATTCTTCGCAGTGCAGGCCATCACCAATAAGGCTCCACTTGCACGGTTCTCCCTGATCGGCACACTGCAGCTGAGCAGCGACAGCATCAAGACAACTGGCCTGCCCGGCGGATACAGCTGCGCCGGTGATCGCAGCGACAATGACATCGGACCAGGTGCCACGGTCACCGTGGCCGATGAGACGGGAAAGCTGATCGCGAAGGGTGCCATCGAAAGCAGCTACGGACAACAAGGATCGTGTCTGTTTCTGTTCAGAGTCAATGAGGTTCCCGGCGGGCAGAAGTATTACCGAGTGCAGGTCGCCCAACGCGGCGAAACCATGTACACCGAGGCCGAAGCCAAAGCCGGAATCAACCTGTCCCTTGGCGGCACTGCCCCCAGCCCAAGGGACACTGCCCCACCCCGCATTCCAACACAGCAGACAGAGACACCGGAAGACCCCGAGTCGGCCAGCTTGGCCCAGCTGCGGCGGATCGCCAACCACGACCACCCGTTCGTGACCGACTGGCTCGCCGACCGCTGGGTACCCCAAATCAGTTCCAAGCGGCTAGGAATCGTCGCCGAAGGCACCGTCTGGAACAACGCAAAAATACTGAGCGAACACCTGCAGCTCCGGGCGCAATTCCCAGAAGCCAAACTGCTCTGGTCGGGGGACTGGTCAACGTTCGACGCACCCGACTTCTGGGTCACCATAGTTGGCGACACATTCCCGGATGCAGCCAGTGCGCTGGCTTGGTGCACTCGTAAAAATCTTGATCGAGACCACTGTTACGCCAAGATCGTCAGCACAACGCACCCGGTCCACGGCAGCACTGCCTTCAACCCGTAACCACGATGAGCTGGCACCGAACCGGTCAACCCCAACACCAGCAGGGACCAGCGCCGGTGCACAGGAAATGCCCGGGCAGTTGAGGGTAGTAGTGGAGCGCTTGGTTCATGGGGGGTCGCCCGTCGCGTTCCTAGATTCTCGGGTTGCCAGCGCAATCGAACCATTGAGTGGTGAACCACACCCGTGACAAAACCGGGCATGCTCCAGAGGCTCGCTGCCACACGACCGGCACGCTGCTATGGCCGTCACCCGACCCTCCGCCAATCCGGGCCCCCAGCGTCTTCAGGGGTTCTCTGAAGGATAAGCCGTGAGGGAGGGATCTCGGGGGTCAGCGGGCGGGAGGCTTGGCCCGTTCGCCGAGGCGGGCGCGTAGGTCCTCCTCGAAGGCGACGAACTCGGGGCTGAGCTTCTCGGCCCGCAGGCGCTGCAGGTTCGGGTAGCCCGCGTCGCGCTCGGCGTCCCACTCGTCGGCGAACTTGCCCGACTCGATCTCGCTCAGCACCTCGTGCATCACCCTGGGGACGTCGAGGCCGTCGTAGCGATCCGCCCGCGACATCTGGCCGTACTGGCTGGTCGGCGAGTGGTAGCGCATCTGGCTGGCGTAGCCCTCCAGCCGCAGCAGCCGGTAGCTCCGCTCGATCTCACCCGAGAGCATGAGCTCGGTCATGATCGCCTCAAGCGGGATGCCGGCCCCCGACATCACCGCGACGAAGCTCATGGAGACCCGGGCCATGGCCGGGGCGAGCACCTGCTCCACCGCGAGGTCGAGGACGGCCTCCTGGCGCGGCGTCATCTCGATGGCACCTTGGCGCAAGCCGCCGACCGCCCGTGCGACGGCCAGCGTGCGGGCCA
>NZ_JBKQQD010000090.1:0-8997 GCF_052144515.1 Mycobacterium sp.
GCTCGGCGATCTGCTGGAACGCCGGATTCCACATCGCGGCATGCGAGTCGCCGACCAGGGCCACCGTGGTCGGCGAGGCGGTATCGCCCGTCGCGCACTCAGGCTGTCCACCTTGGGAAGCCGAGCGAAAGCAGCTGTTGGGCGCATAGGCCTTTGGGTCGGCTGTCCCGTCGGCTAGCGGCGGGCTCAGGTTCGATGGTACGGCTTTGAGCTCCGCGGATGCAGCGACCGCGGCCTGCACTTGGGCGAACACGTGCTGCACCGCCGCGTCGTAGGCAGCGATGTTGTCGCCCATGGGGGGAGGCGTCGCGGTGATGGTCTGCGGCGTAGCCGCCGGGCCGCGGGGGACCGGGACGGGTATCCATTGGGGTAGCGCCACGCCCACACAGACCGCGACCGCGGTGGCCGCACCGCCGAGCGCGAGACTGGCCAGGGGAGAGCGGCGTATCGGAGCGGCGAATCGCAACGGGTTCTCGATGAAATGCAGTGTGAGCACCGCCAGCCCGCCGGAGACCAAGGCCGCTGCCAGCCTGCCGGCCAGCCCGAGAGGGTGGCCCAGCAATGCCGGTGCGAGCACCAGCACCGGCCAGTGCCACAGATACCACGAGTACGACACCCGCCCGATCGCGCGCATCGGCGACACTGCCAAGACGCGGCCGCATCCCTGGGCAGGTGCGGCACAGCCGGCGCCGATCACCAGCACCGCACCCAGCACCGGCAACAGCGCGGCGCTACCCGGATAGAAAGTGGTTGCGCTCAACTGGTTGCAGGCCAGCACGATCACCCCCAGCCCGGCCCACCCCGCGACTGCCGCAGCTAGCGGCGGTAGTCGGCGCCACTGGCCGGCCGTGAGCGCGATCAGGCCGCCGGCGGCCAACTGCCAGGCCCGCGTGGGCAGCGAGAAGAACGCCGTAGTAGTCAACACGTAGGTGGTCACCAGCGACAGCGCGAACGAGACGGTCGCAACCAGCGCTAGGACCACCAGATACGGGCGTTCCGACGAGGGCACCTGGGCGTTAGTGGCGCGTCGCCGCGCCCGCCGCGCACACCGGATGAGCAACGCCGTGCCAATGAGCATGGGCGGCCACACCAGGTAGAACTGCTCCTCGACGCCCAAAGACCAGTAGTGCTGGAACGGCGACGGCGGCAGGTGGCCGAAGTACATGACGCCACGCCTAATGAACCAGTAGTTGCCGACATACAGTGCGCAGTAGATGCCGTCATCCATGACGGCCCGGGCCTGAAACGCGGGTAACAGGACCGCTGAGGCGATCATGGTGACGATGCCGACCGTAGCCGATGCCGGCAGCAGTCGGCGGGCCCGCGCCCCGTAGAAGCGGCGCAGCCCGACGGTGCCGGTAGTGCTCACCTCGCGCCAGAGCAGCCCGGTGATCAGGAAGCCCGAGATGACGAAGAACACGTCCACGCCGACGAACCCGCCACCCACACCGGGTACCTCAGCGTGAAAGAGGACAACGGCCACCACCGCAACAGCGCGCAGGCCCTCGATGTCCGGCCGAAATCCCGACTGTGCCGAGCGCCGACCCTCCAGCCCTTCGATTGGGCTAACGCTGTCGGCCTGGCGCACGGTCACCTACCTATGCAAGAGGGCGCTTCTTCGAATCGAGGCATTATCACACACCCGTTCAACACTTCTCGGCCAAATCCACTACTACCTGCACACCGGCCAGCGCTGCGACGAACACAATCCGCAGCATCTCAATCTTGGGCGAGCGCACGATCGGCCAGCGCGCCCATTACCGGCGCCAACAGCCGAGAGTATTCGACGGTCAGATGCGAATTGTCACCGTACACCAGGGTGTTGCCCACGATTGCTGGGCAGCGGTCGGCGGTGCAAAACAGCGCGGTGAGGTCGGCGTATCGTCCACCGCCGGCTTTGGTGGCGGCGGATTCAGCCGCGATGCCGGGTCCATTGACCGCCTTCGACCGTGCCAGCGAGCAGGTCGTCACGTCATCGAGGTGGCCGGACAGGCAGTCCGGTATAGATAAGTGCTGCGTATAAGGGATCGGCCCGAGCACCAGCACCTGCGCACCAGTGCCGCGCAGCTGCTGCACTAGGCGGGTCAGGCTGTCGATCCACGCCGGGTCGTACACTGTGAAGCTTTGGTGGTCGTAGAAGCGCCGGATGCTTAGCACCACCAGGCGCGGGCGTTCGGTCTGTAAACGGGCGATGACCTGATCGCGCCACTGCTCGCACTCGGTGTACTCGCGGCGAAAGATCGGGTTGAAGATGGGTAGGTCCAGCACCGGGCAGCTACCCTTGTCCAGGTCCTCTAGCCGCCAGCGCCGCTGCGCGGCCACCTGCTGGAACGACGGGCTCCACATCGCGGCATGCGAGTCGCCGACCAGGGCCACCGTGGTCGGCGAGGCGGTATCGCCCGTCGCGCACTCAGGCTGATCGACTTCCAACAAGTTGCGCATGCAGCCGCCGTAGCGGGCCGGGCGCGGTGCGTCGGCTGCCGTGCTAGCCAGCGAGGGATCGAGGTTCGACGGAACGGCCTCCAAGTCGGCGGATGCGGTGACCGCGGCCTCCACTTGAGCAAATGCGTGTTGCACCGCCGCGTCGTACGGGTCGACGTTTCGGCCCGTGGGCGTAGGCGCAGCTATGACGGCCAGTGGTCGAGCCGCCGGCCCGCGACCGACGGGGACGGGCACCAAAACCAGCTCAGCCACGCCCACACAGACCGCGACCGCGGTGGCGACACCACCAAGCGCGAGACTGCGGGCGGCCGACCGGCGCAGGGGCGCGGCGAATCGCAAGGGATTCTCGATCAGCCGCAGTGTGAGCGCGGCCAGCCCGCCAGAGATGAAGAACCCAGCCAAGCTGTACATCGGTCCCAGCATGTTGGCCAGCAGCGCCAGCGGCCAGTGCCACAGATACCACGAGTACGACACCCGGCCGACGGCTTGCATCGGCCGCAATGCCAGAAGGCGCCCGGCCCCGCGATCAGGTGCGGCACAGCCCGCGCCGATCACCAGCGCCGTGCTGAGCACGGGCAACAGCGCAGCACTACCCGGATAGGGCGTCGCCGCGCCCAATCGGTTGCAGGCCAGCAGGATCACCCCCAGACCTGCCCATCCTGCGAGCGCTGCGAGCAGCGGCGAAAGTCGGCGCCACTGGTTGGCCGTGAGGGCCACCAAGCCGCCCACGGCCAACTCCCAAGCCCGGGTAGGCAACGAAAAGAACGCCACAGCAGGCACCAGGTGAGTGGCTACCAGCGACACCGCAAACGACACCGTCGCGACCGTGACAAGGACCAACAGGTACGGGGCCGCTGACGACGCGGCATCCGTGCCGGTGCGCCGACGCACACGCCGGACGAGCCACGCCGTACCAATGATCAAGGGAGGCCACACCAGATAGAATTGCTCCTCGACGCCCAGAGACCAGTAGTGCTGGAACGGCGACGGCGAATTGGCGGAGTCAGTGAAGTAGTCGATGCCTTGCAGAGCGAACCGGTAGTTGCTCACATACAACGCGCTGGCGATGCCGTCACCGATAATTCTCCGGGCCGCCAATGGGGATAACAGGACAGCCGAGGCGATCACGATAACCACACCGACAGTGGCCGACGCCGGCAATAGTCGGCGGGCTCGGGCCCCGTAGAACCGGCTCAGCCGGATGCTCCCAGCGGTGCTCATCTCGCGCCACAACAGCCCGGTGATGAGGAAGCCTGAAATGACAAAGAACACGTCGACGCCGATGAACCCGCCACCAAACCCGGGCATATCAAAATGGAAAAGGACAACGGCCAATACCGCGACGGCACGTAGGCCCTCGATGTCCGGCCGAAATCCCGACTGTCCTGAGCGCCGGCTTTCCAGTCCTACGGAAGTCCTGCCGTTGTCGGCCTGGCGCATGGTCACCTGCCTAGGCAAGAGGGCTCTTCTTCGAATCGAGGCATTATCACACACCTGTTCAACACTTCTCGCCCAAATTCACCACCACCTGCACACCGGCCAGCCCTACGACGAACACAAGGCGTCGGTTGCGATCGCCAATAATCCGCGGACAAATGCGCAGGTGACGAAATTCGGGCGTCGCAGCGGCTGAAGGATAGTCCAGGGGCTCTCCCGCGACGGTCCGCTGTTGTCGGCCGCTTGCCCAAAATTTCCGGCTTCCAGTTCGATAGCGCGGGTACCGGGTTATGCTGCTGGGCGGCTGAGGCGGGGACGCGGGCTGCCGCTTCCATTCCGCAGAACGCGCACGGGAAGTGAAAGGCAAGGAACCTCGCCGATGAAATTTGTGCTGGCAAACTGGGGAACTCGCGGCGAAGTCGAGCCCTACGTTACTGTCGGCCGCGAGCTGGTGCGCCGCGGGCACGACGTGCACATGGCCGTCGCGCCCGAGATGGTGAGCTTCGCCGAGGCGGCCGGGCCCACGGCTGTGGCCTACGGGCCGGATTTGAAGGCCATCCTGGACCCGCACCGCGATTTCTGGACCGGTTTGTTCGCCTACCCCTGGAGGATCCGGGAGCTAAGCCGGTTGTCGGGCGAATACTCAAAGCCACTTACCCAGTGCCGGGCCGAGGTCAGCGCGACGCTGACGTCGCTGGCGAACGGGGCCGACCTTTTGCTCACCGGCATGAATTTCGAGGACGACGCGGTCAACGTCGCGGATCATTGCGACATTCCGCTTGCGACGCTGCATATCTTCCCGCTGCGAGCCAACGGCCAGCTACTACCGTTTCTGCCGGCGCCCTTGGCCCGTTCCGCGATGACGTTGCTCGACTGGGTGGCTTGGCGCGGACCGAAGAAGGTCGAGGACGCGCAGCGCCGTGAACTCGGTCTTCCGGAGGCAACACGCCCCTGGCCGCGTCGGATCACCGAACGCGGATCGCTGGAAATTCAGGCCTACGACGAGGTGTGCTACCCCGGGCTGGCAGCCGAATGGGCGAAATGGAATGAGCAGCGGCCCCCCAGAAGGCCGTTTGTCGGCGCGCTGACGATGGAGTTGCCGACGGATGCCGACGAGGAAGTCGCGTCGTGGATCGCCGCGGGTACGCCGCCGATCTGCTTCGGATTCGGCAGCGTAGGCGTCGAATCTGCTGCCGACACGCTCGCCATGATCAGCTCGGCCTGCGCGCAGCTAGGCGAGCGGGCGTTGGTGTGTGCCGCCGGGTCCGACTACAGCAACGTCCCCCACTCCGAGCACGTCAAAGTGGTGGGCGTGATGAATTACGCGGCGGCCCTGCCCGCCTGCCGCGCGTTCGTGCACCACGGTGGCGCGGGCACTACGAACGCGGGCCTGCGTGCGGGACTGCCAACGTTGATCCTCTGGACGCTGCCCGATCAGGGCCTCTGGGGAGCACGGGTCAAACGGCTGAAAGTTGGTACCGGACGACGTTTTTCGGCCACCACCGAGGAATCGTTGGTCGCGGACCTTCGCACCGTCCTCGCCCCGCAATGCCTCACCCGGGCCCGCGAGCTCGCCGCCCGGATGACCAAACCCGCCGATAGCGTTGCGACCGCCGCTGATCTTCTGGAGAAATTCGCCCGCTTGGGGCGTGTTGGCTGAGCGGCGAAGACAGGGCGGCGCCCTTAACGGCTATTCATCGTGTTCTACTTCAGCAGAGCTGTCATAGGTGTGTGATCGCTCGGGACGACAGGCGATTCGGGCTGCCCGCCGATCCAGTCGAGCAGGGCGCGCAGACCGTCCTCGAGCGCCCACTTGGGACGCCAGTCGAGTTCTTTCTCCGCCGGCTCGATGTCGCACCGCGCGGCCCGTACGTCACCGTCGCGGAATTTCGCCACGACGATCGGTTCGGGGGCATCGCAGATGACGGCGATCTTGCGAGCCAGCTCGTGGATGGTTGTCGGGATCCCCGATCCGATGTCGAGGCACCGTGATGGAGTTGCAGGTTCCGTGATCGCCGCGAACAGCGCCTCGACGACATCGTCGATATAGATGAAGTCGCGCAGAATCCGGCCGTCCTCATAGACTTCCAACGGACGCTGCTGGCGCGCCAGGCGTGCGAAGAGAGCGACTATTCCCGTGTACGAATTCGTCAGCGACTGGCCCGGTCCGTAGACGTTCTGCAGCCTCAGCACACTGAGCTTGGTGTCATGGGCGGCCGTCCAGGCGGCCAGAATGTGCTCTTGCGCGAGCTTGGTCGCGGCGTAGATGTTGGTGGGCCGGGGCTGCGTCCGGCCAGCAGAGCTCGGCAGCGGCACCGCAGGATCGTCGGTGGGCCCTTGCAGATCCCAGATACCGGCCAGGAGCTGAGCGTGGCTGCGAGGCTGCGGGTAGAAGATCTCAGAGCCGCACTGCCAGGCGCCCTCGCCGTAGACGGCCCTCGACGACGCGACGACGAGCTGGTCGGGCACGTGTGCTGAGCGGCTCAGGGCATCGAGAAGTTGAGTCGTTCCCACCACGTTCACCGAACCGTGGCGCGTCGCCTCCGACAACGACTGCGCCGTTCCCGTCTCCGCCGCCAAGTGGACGATCTGCGAAGGTCGGCACAACCGCAGCACAGCATCCCAATCAGGGGCATGGGTCACATCACCGGTGAACAACCGCGCCGATGGCGGCAGGTCGATCGCTGCACGTTCGCCGTGCACCTGCGGGTGCAGTACGTCCATCACGGCGACGTCATAACCGGCTGTGACGAGACGGCGTGTAAGCGCTGACCCAATGAATCCTGCCCCGCCAGTGATGAGCACGGATGTTGACAAATTACGAGGCCTCCGGTTCAGAGTGCGGTCCGGGGTCGATCATATGGTGACCGTGTCGCCGACATCCCGCAGAATGTCAACCTAGGGCGAGCGTGCGGTCGGCCAGCGCCCCCATTGCTGGTGCAAGCGCCCCCGCGTGTTCGATCGTGAGGTGATTCCTGTCGAAGTACACCAGGGTGTGGCCGACGATGACCGGGCAGCGGTCAGTTGTGCAGAAAAGCCCGGTGAGGTCGGCATATTGTCCGCCACCGGCTTCGGTGGCGGCGCTCTCGGCCGCGATGCCGGCTTGGTTCACTGCCGTCGACCGTGGCAGCGAGCAGGCCGTCGCGTCATCGAGGTGGTCGGACACGCAGATCGGCACCACTGTGCGGGGCTGCGGGATCGGTCCGAGCACCAGCACGGTGGCGCCGGTGCCGCGCAGTTGCTGCACGAGCCGGGTCAGGCCGTCGGACCATGCCTGGTCGTATGACTTGGGCAGGTAGCCCTGGCCGCCGACGTACCCGCGATACATGCTCACCACGACCAACCGTGGGTGCTCTGCGCGCAACCGGGCCATGATCTCGCCGCGCCATTGCTCGCAGCGTTGAAAGCGTTCCACCAGGTGACCGAGGAAGTTGGTGATGGGCGTGCTCATCGGTGGACACGCCCCCTTGGCCAGGGTCTCCAGCCGCCAGTGCCGTCGCTCGGCGATCTGCTGGAACGCCGGAGTCCACATCGTGGCATGCGAGTCACCGAGCAGCGCCACCGTCGTCGTTGAGGCGGTATCGCCCGTCGCGCACTCAGGCTGTCCGACTTGCCCGACATTGCGCAGGCAGCCGCCGAGGAACACGGCCCTGAACTCGGCGGCCGCGTGGGCAAGTGTGGGATCGAGGTTCGACGGTACGGCCTTCGGGTCCGCGGACGCCGCGACCGCGACCTGCACTTGGGCGAACGCGTCGTGCACCGCCGCGTCGTAGGCGTCGATGGTGGAACCCGTGGGGGGTGGTGACGCCGTAATGGTCAGCGGCTTAGCCGGCGCGCCGCGACCGACCGGGTTAGGCACCCAGTCCATCAGCGCCTAGCCCACACAGACCGCGACCGCGGTGGCGACACCGCCCAGCGCGAGACTGCCCAGGGCAGACCGGCGTATCGGAGCGGCGAATCGCAAGGGATCCTCGATGAAACGCAGTGTCAGCACGGCCAGTCCGCCGGAGATGACCGCCGTCGCCAGCCCGCCGGCGAGCCCCAGCGGGTGGCCCAGCAGTGGCGGTGCGAGCAGCACCACCCCGCGATCGCGGCAGCTCGTGGCGGGAGTCGGTGCCACTGGCCGGCCGTGAGGGCGACGAGGCCGCCCGCGGCCAACTGCCAGGCCCGGGTGGGTAGCGAAAAGAACGCCACGGCAGGCACCACGAAAGTGGCGGCCAGCGACAGCGCGAACGACAGTGCTGCGACCAGGGCCAGGACCACCAGATACGGGGTTTGCGTGAAGGGGGTATCGGCCTTGGTGCGCCGGCGCACAAGCCCGATGAGCCATGTCGTGCCGATGATCAACGCCGGCCATACCAGGTAGAACTGCTCCTCCACGCCCAACGACCAATAGTGCTGGAACGGCGATGGGGGTAGCGCGGGGGCGAAGTAGTCGACGCCGTCGTGAGCGAAATGGTTGTTGCTGACATACAGAGCGCTGTAGATGCCGTCCACAAGGACGCTGTGGGCCTGCAACGGCGGTAAAAGGGCAGCCGAGCCGATCGCGGTGACGACGCCGACCGCGGCCGATGCCGGCAGCAGCCTGCGAGCTCGGGCTCCGTAGAAGCGGCTCAGCATCACGGTGCCGGCTGAGCTCACCTCGCGCCACAGCAGCCCGGTGATCAAAAAGCCCGAGATGACGAAGAACACGTCCACGCCGACGAACCCGCCACCGACGCCGGGCAGGCCAGCGTGAAAGAGGACAACGGCCACCACGGCGACAGCGCGCAAGCCTTCGATGTCCGGGCGAAATCCCGACTGTACCGAGCGCCGACCCTGCCGTCCTTCGATGGGGCTAACGCTGTCGATAGGGCTAACGCTGTCGGCGTGGCGCATGGTCACCAACCTGGGAGACGAGGACGTGTTCTCCGAGTCGGAGAAGTATCACACACCTGTCCAACACATTGGGTATGTTGGCGAATCATTACGTCGTCGTCGTCGGCTCGGGAACCTCTGGGTCTTTGGGCTGTCAAAGAGCCGACAGAAGGCGGCCTGAAGGTTGTCCTATCTAAGGTGGGAACCCGGACTTCGCCCATGACTTTCCGGCCAACGCAGAGGTCCGCGGAATTGTGGGGC
>NZ_JBKQQD010000091.1:0-2949 GCF_052144515.1 Mycobacterium sp.
GTGGAACGCGATGACGACCAGGCCACCCATCAAGAGGATGGCGCCGTACAGCCACGGCCACATGGGGTTGGCCTTGAACTCGGTGAACAGCGTCTGCATGTACGAGCCGCGCACCGCAACCGTGGTCGGCACGATCGTGAAGAACGGGCCCAACACCCGGGCGAACATGCGGGTGCGGATCTGGGATTGCCCGGGTGCGCTCATCGTCTACCTCCGTGGGTCATCCACGAAGCGTAAACCGACCACTGGTCGGTTTAGCAGACCGCCGGTCTAAATCGGCTTACGCAATCGACTGACCTGCCGTTACCCGTTAGCGCCCGGCTTGTTGGCCGGATGCTTGTCCGGGCAGTAATCCGCGGTGGCCGCGCCGATGAACGTCTCGGCCTGCGCCTGGGTCAGCTTCTCAGATCCCGTCAGCTGGTCCACCTCGTCCTTCTGGCTGTAGCCAGCTTCGAGGTCTTGGCACATCGTGCGCGCCATGTTCACGGCCTGGGACGCACTACCAACGTGGATACCGTGCGACTCCAGGTACTGGACGAAGTCGGTGTCCGTGGTGTCGGCGCGGGCGGCGCCCGAGGGCACCAGCATGGCGGACAGCAGCACGCCGAACGCCCACGCAGCAATTTTCTTGTTCATTTCGCTCATCACTTTCGAAGCTTCAAGCTCGGATCAGCACGAGGTCGCAGGCATCACGCCAGTTGTATTCAATACTTCCGTGAAAACGGGCCAATGGTCAATAGACCGCCCGCGGGATGGGGCCGAAACTTTAAAGATCAACCCGCCGTTAACTTTTAATTCCGGTGAAGTTTAATTCCAAACGGGGCAGTTCAGTGACCGCAACCAGCGAGGAGACGCAGGTGGAAGCTCGCGACCGGGTGCTGATCACGGCCACCGAGCTGGCCGCCCTTGTCGACTCGGGCGGTCCGGTGACCATCCTCGACGTGCGCTGGCGCCTCGACGAGCCGGACGGCCGCGCGGCCTACCTGGAAGGCCACCTGCCGGGCGCGATGTATGTGTCCCTCGAAGACGAACTCAGCGATCACACCGTCGCCGGCCGGGGCCGTCACCCGCTGCCCTCGGGACGCAACCTCCAGGCGGCAGCCCGCAGGTGGGGCATTCAGCAGGATGCGTCGGTGGTGGTGTACGACGACTGGTGTCGGGCAGGTTCCGCGCGCGGGTGGTGGGTGCTGAGCGCCGCCGGGCTTGAGACGGTACGCATCCTGGACGGCGGCTTGTCCGCGTGGCGGGCGGCCGGTCACGACCTCGAGACCGGCCCGGTCAATCCGCGGCCCGGCAACGTGACTGTGGCACATGCCGATCTGTACGCCGGACATCGACCGACGTTGACAGCCAAGCAATCCGGCGGGGGCAATCTGACGCTGATCGATGCGCGCGCGCCGGAACGCTTCCGCGGCGACGTTGAACCCCTCGACCCGGTTGCCGGTCACATCCCTGGCGCCAAGAACGTTCCCAGCGGCGCGGTGCTGGCGGACGACGGCACGTTCATCGGCGATCATGCGCTCGCCCAACTCTTGGCCGACCACGGCATCGACGGTGCCGCCGATTTGGGCGTCTACTGCGGCTCGGGCGTCACCGCGGCCGTCACGATCGCGGCGATCGCGGCGACGGGCCGAGACGCGGCGCTGTACCCGGGGTCTTGGTCGGAGTGGTGTTCGGACCCGAACCGCCCCGTCGGCCAGGGACCGGAATAGTCTCACGCGCCAGCCCAGTTCTGCAAGAAAGCCGCGGTTACCCGGGCGGCATTGCCCGCCGCGAACTGCTTGTAGAAGAAGAATTGGAACGGGAAGCCGGGCAGCCGCAACGGGTCACCGGCCCCGTCCGAGACGCCACGGACGCCCAGAAACGGCACCCCATGCGCGTCGGCGACCGCCTGCACCGCCGCCGTCTCCTGGTCCGTGGCGTCAAAGGCCGGGTTGGACGTCAACGAGATGTTCACGTTGCTGATCAGCGCGTTCCTAAGCCACGGGCCCGCGGCCTGAAAGAAGTTGCCGGTGTGGCGAAGTGAACGATCTGGCGCACTGCGGGGTTGACAGCCGAAAACCGCGCCGCCGTTGGGGATGCACGGGAATGCCTGCCCGTTGTTGTTGTCCGAACTGGATCCGTCGCCGCCGACCAACACGTGCGGCGTGCGATTCAGATCGACGAGCTTGACATTGCCGAGGTAATTGACGCCATCCAGGGCAACGGTGAGCGTCTGGGCCGCGGCCAACATTCCCGGATCGACGGAGTGAAACGTGGCGCCGTTGTCGAGCGTCCATCGGGCCGGTACCACCACGTCCCCGATGCTCGGGCGCCCGCCACCGCCGGCAACACCCGAAAAAACCACTGCGCCAATGGAAACAGACGACTCGCCCGTGAAGTGCGCGAACGCGGTCTGCGCGGTGTCGGTCGCATTGACCAGGCCGATGCCGGTCATCGCCACGATCACCTTCTTGCCACCGATCGAGCCGAGGTAAAAGTGGCGCCGGTTAGCGACTACCACCGAAGATCGGTCCAGCACGGTGTGGGACAGAATCGCGTCGGCTTCGGCCGGAAAGGCCGACAGGACCAGCGTGCGTGGTTCGCAGGCACCCATCGTCACGTTTGGCACGTCCTCGTGCATTGTCGAAGTGGCTAATGCGTAGCGTTGATTTTCGCGCACCCGGACCGCTGGGATATTCGTAATCGTTCTTTTTGCTGAGCGATTTCTCGGCGTTATTCAACCGGAGCCGGTTGCCATTGGTTAATCTCAGCGGCGTTGCAGCCAGGCGCAAAGGAGTCCGGCCCGTGCTCGAAGTGATCGACAAGGGGCCCTTCTTCGCCGCAAAGGGCTACCGGTCAGTGGCCGTGAGCCTGCGTGGACATGGGAAAAGCCCCGCACCTAAGGCCATGCACTTCTGTTCGATGGCCGACCTCATGATGCTCGAGCCCGCGTGGCCGGCCGTGGCC
>NZ_JBKQQD010000092.1:0-91872 GCF_052144515.1 Mycobacterium sp.
CCAACAACTTTCGACCAGGTGCACGACCCCGATCCCACGTGGTCGGATCGCTGCTACTTCTTCGCCGCGTCGCCGGACGGCACGATGCTGTTGGCCAGTGGCTACGGCAACAACCCGAATACCGGAACCGGATTGGGCTACGTCAAGGTCAGCCTCGCCGACGGCCGGCACTGGGATCTGTTGTCCGGCCGACCGGTGACGGGTGATGACCGTGGCGACCTGCGCGCCGGGCCGATGCGATGGACCTGCGTCCAGCCGCTGAAAAAGTGGCGACTTGACATCGAACCCAATGGATCCGGAATCGAGTGGGAGCTTTACTACGAACCCACCGCACCGATGTGGGAGCTACTGCCCATGAAGGTGCGAGACAAGGACGGCCAGATGTTGGCCGACATGTATCACATGAAGGAGCCCGGGCGGTGGAGCGGTTGGGTGCAGATCGAGGGTGCGCGCATCAGCGTCGACGGATTCCACGGCGGTCGAGACCGCACGTTCGGTGTGCGCGTCGCCGACAAGATCGACTTCTGGCTGTGGCTCGACGCCGGCTTCGAACACCGCGCCATCGAGGCTTGGATCATCGAATCCAACGACGGCACAGTCGAATACGTCGACGGTGGGATCACGCACACAGACGGGACCTTGTCGAAGCGATTCGTCAAGATCGAACACGACATCGAATTCGACGGCGATACCAAGCGACCCGCCCGCGCAACCCTGATCTTCACCGACGAAGACGGCAAGACCTACCACGTCACCGCCGACGCCCCGCACCAGGACGTCAACGCCTACTACGGGTTGCCGATGGCGCACTGCCAGTACGAGGACCTGGGTGGCGGGGCCTACTTCATCCACTTCCTTTGGGACAGTGCCAATCCCGAGCAACTCAAAGAGACCGAGGGCAAATCGATGGCACTCGATCAGCTGATGCGTTTCAAGCTCGACTCGGAATCGGGATTGGCAACCGGTTGGGGCATCTTCGAGTTGCTCATGGGCGGGCAGGGCTACCGCCGCTACCCGAACTGGGCGGCGATGGACATGTCGGCGTTCAAGCAGGACAAGACCCCGGTGGAGCGCCTGCCCTTGGAAAGCGACGCGGGCGAAGGAGCCGGCAATGACGCTGGACGCCAACATCACTGAGCGCCTGACCGGCTGGCTGCGCACCCAACTGCCTGACGCCGACGATGTCCGGGTCGAGGGTCTGGACCGGGTGAACTTCGGACATTCCGCCGAGATGATGATGCTGACCGTCGTGACACGCTGTGGTGGCAAAGACACCTGCGAAGAGACCCGCCAGGACGTGGTGGTGCGGTTGCGGCCCAAACCGCCCGCGCTGTTGGAACCCTACGACCTTGCCCGCCAGTTCACCATCCTGCGCGCATTGGAGGACACCGCGGTTCGTGTTCCGCGGGCGCTGTGGTTCGAGGACAGCGGCGAGGTTCTCGGACAACCGTTCTTCGTCATGCAGCGCGCCGTCGGTGACGTCTACGAAATGGAGGCGCCCGCCGGCCTTGCCGACCAGACCGTGGTGCGGATGTGCCAGAGCCTGGTCGAACAAATCGCAGCGATCCACGCCGTCGACCTCAAACAAACCGGGCTGGACGCACTCGGTGACGGCAGCGACCACCTCGACCGCGAGCTCGACCACTGGGCCGCAGAGATGAACCGTGTTAGGCGCGATTCCCTGCCCGCCCTTGAGCGGCTGCACCAGGCGCTGCGCGAGAGCAAACCCGAGCCTTGCCCGAGGCTGACCCTGGTGCACGGCGACGCCAAACCGGGGAACTTCGCCTTCGTCGACGGTGAGGTCAGCGCGGTCTTCGACTGGGAGATGACGACCGTCGGCGATCCGCTGACCGACATCGGTTGGCTCGAAATGCTCTGGATTCAGCCCGTCGGCATCAACAGCCATCCTGCGGCTCTCACCATCGATGCCCTGCTCGCGCATTACGAGGCCATCAGCGGGATCACAGTCCAGAACCGATCCTGGTACCGCGCGTTCAACGCCTACAAGATGGCCGTCATCTGCCTGATCGGCTCAATGCTGGTCGACGACGGCCACAGCGACGACCAAAAGCTCGTGCTGGCCGCCTACGGCACCTCGTTGATGACCAAGGTCGGGCTAATCGAATTGGGCATTGACGAACCGCTCGACGACGGACCGGTACTCCCGCGCGAAAGTCGCATCCAGCAAGTCCTGGCGCAGGCCACGTGACAGCCGGCTGAACCTGCTGACCACCGCAGCAAACTCTGCCCCGGAAGACGGGCAGTTGGTAGGTTCGGTGAATGCTCTTCGCGGCCCTGCGCGACATGCAATGGCGAAAGCGGCGCCTCATCATCGCTATCGTCAGCACCGCACTGATCTTCGGGATGACGCTCGTGATGACCGGGCTCGCGAACGGCTTTGGGGTCGAGGCCCGCAACACCGTCGATTCCATGGGCGTCGACACATTCGTGGTCAAAGACGGCGCGGCCGGACCCTTCCTGGGTTCGACACCTTTCCCCGACGTCGACCTGGCCAGGATTGCCGCTGCGCCCGGCGTCGTGGCCGCGGCCCCACTGGCCTGTGTCGGGACGATCATGAAGGAAGGCACGTCAACGCGAAACGTCACGGCCTTCGGCGCACCCGAGCGCGGACCCGGCATGCCGCAAGTCTCGGAGGGCAGGGCACCGTCGAGGCCGGACGAGGTCGCGGCGTCGAGCACGCTGGGCCGGCATATCGGCGACACCCTGCAGGTCGGTGCTCATGTATTGCGGATCGTCGGCATCGTGCCCAATTCGACTGCGCTGGCGAAGATTCCCAACATCTTTTTGACGACCCAGGGCCTGCAGCAAGTGGCATACAACGGGCAGCGGATAGTCACGTCGATCGGGGTCGTCGGCAAGCCCCGACAGCTCCCGGACGGCTACCAGACCTACGATCGCGCGGGCGCTGTCAAGGATTTAGTGCGGCCGTTGAAGGTCGCGGTGACGTCGATCTCGATCGTGGCCGTCTTGCTGTGGGTGGTGGCGGCGCTGATCGTCGGATCGGTGGTCTACCTCTCCGCGCTTGAGCGGGTGCGCGACTTTGCGGTGTTCAAGGCGATTGGCACGCGGTCGCGCTCGATCATGGCGGGGCTGGCGTTGCAGGCGCTGATCGTCGCGCTGCTCGCAGCGGTGGTGGGCGTCATCCTTGCGCAGCTGTTGGCACCGCTGTTTCCGATGATCGTCGCGGTGCCCACCGGTGCCTATTTGCTGTTACCGGTGGTTGCGATCGCGATCGGCCTGTTGGCCAGCCTCGCCGGACTCAGGCGGGTGGTGGCCGTGGATCCAGCGCTCGCGTTCGGAGGTCCCTAAGCGATGGGCGATCTCAGCATTCAGAACCTCGTTGTCGAGTACTACAGCGGCGGATACGCGTTGCGGCCGATCAACGGGTTGAACCTCGATGTGGCAGCGGGGTCGTTGGTGATCCTGCTCGGGCCCAGCGGCTGCGGGAAGACGACGCTGCTGTCCTGCCTCGGCGGCATCCTGCGGCCCAAGTCCGGGGCAATCAAGTTCGATGACGTCGACATCACGACTCTCGACGGCGCCGCGCTGGCGAATTATCGGCGCGATAAGGTGGGCATCGTCTTCCAGGCGTTCAACCTGGTGCCCAGCCTTACCGCGGTAGAGAACGTCATGGTTCCCATGCGCGAGGCGGGAATGTCGCGCCGAGCCGCGCGCAAACGTGCCGAGGAATTACTGACGCGGGTGAACCTTGAAGACCGAATGAAACACCGCCCGGGCGACCTGAGCGGCGGGCAGCAGCAACGCGTCGCTGTCGCTCGCGCGATCGCGCTGGATCCGCCGCTTATCCTCGCCGACGAGCCCACCGCGCACCTCGACTTCATCCAGGTGGAGGAGGTGTTGCGGCTGATCCGCGAACTGGCCGACGGGGATCGTGTGGTGGTGGTCGCCACCCACGACGCCCGGATGCTGCCGATGGCCGACCGTGTCGTCGAGCTGACACCCGATTTCACCGAGACGAACAAGCTGCCGGAAACAGTGGAGGTGAAGGCCGGCGAGGTGCTGTTCGAGCAGTCCACGATGGGCGAACTGATCTATGTGGTGTCCAAAGGCGAGTTCGAGCTGGTGCACGAATTGGCAGACGGCGGTGAGGAATTGATCAAGGTCGCCGGGCCCGGGGACTACTTCGGCGAAATCGGCGTGCTGTTTCACATGCCGCGCGCGGCGACCGCGCGCGCCCGCACGGACGCGACCGTCATCGGCTACACGGCGCCGGTATTCCGCGAACGTCTTGGCGCGGGGGGCGTGCGCGACCTGATCGAGCATCGCAAGCTTGCCACCGAGTGATCCGGCATGTGGGTGCGCTCTGTGCACCGCTGGGTGAACGAAATTCTGAGTCGCGTCGTAATCCGGGTTGGGCACGTTGGCCGCTGCAACGGAGCGCGCCCCGTGGCGCGGCTCGGCAAAGGACGGAAGGATGGTCGGCATGGAGCCTGGCGACCACGATGGTCACAGTGGTCATAGCGACGAGCAGGACCACGAATCCGATAAGCCCATAGAAACGAAGCCCACTGAAGCCTCCTGGCGCAGCGCGCTGACCCGGCGTGGCGCATTGCTGGGGATGGGCGCCGTGGCCGGTATCGCTGCGGTGGATGTCGGTGGGTTTGCTTACGCGGGCGGCTGGCTGAGGCCCGACACGCTGACACCGTCGCGGTTCGCCGATCGCTTCGAACACATCTACGGCCGCCATGACGGGTTTCGCCGAAATCATGCCAAAGGTCTCAGCGCCACAGGAACTTTCGTGAGCACCGGGGCGGCCGCGGCCATCTGCCGGGCGGCGGTCTTCCAGCCGGGAAGCGTTCCGCTGATCGGTCGGTTTTCACTCGGCGGCGGTCTGCCCGATCAGCCCGACAAACCCGACACCGTCCGAGGTCTGGGCCTGCTGCTGCAGGCGAACGGCCAGCAGTGGCGCACGGCGATGCTCAACATCCCCGTTTTCACCGACAGCACGCCACAAGGGTTTTACGAGCGTTTGCTCGCGTCCAAACCCCTGCCCGACACGGGCAAGCCCGAACCACAGAAGATGGCCGCATTCCTCGACCGCCACCCTGAGACCGCCGCGGCAATGAAAATCATCAAGCATTCACCGCCCAGCGCGGGGTTCGCGGACAGCGCGTTTCACGGGCTGAATGCTTTTTACTTCACCAACAGCGCGGGCGCGAGCGTTCCGGTGCGCTGGTCCGCCCTTCCGCGAGAAGCCCCGGCAGCCACACCGGCCCCGGGGGCTCCGTCTTCAGCGCCCGGCAAGGACTACCTGTTCGATGACCTCATCCGCGTGGTGGCACAGCGACCATTGAGTTGGCGGCTGGTCATCACGATCGGTGAGCCGGGTGATCCGACCGACGACGCCACCAAACCGTGGCCGCAGTCGAGACGTTCCATCGAAGCCGGCACCATCGCCATCTCCGCGGTGCAGACGGAGGAGGCCGGCAACGCGCGCGATATCAACTTCGACCCGCTAGTGCTGCCGGACGGCATCACCGCGTCCGATGACCCCCTGCCCGCGGCTAGATCCGCCGTTTACGCGCGCTCCTTCACCCGCCGCGCCACCGAACCCAAGACGCCCAGCGAGGTCAACGTGGGCCAGGTGCTGTCATGAAGGACGAAACCACCGTGGCCTCAGCACGTTTCGCCCTCCCGTCCCGAATTCTGCACTGGTTGATGGCACCGATGGTGATTGCGCAACTGTTGATCGGCGTCACCATGGTCGCTTCCCTGAGCTATTACCCGCTGCTGCTGGCCATCCACCGGCCGCTCGGGATTCTGATCCTGATCTTCGCAGTGGTGCGCCTGGTGAATCGGCTCACCCACAAGCTGCCGCCGTTTTTGGCCACCATGGGCCCGTTAGAACGCCGCATCGCGTCGTGGTCGGAATACTTGCTTTACACCTTGCTGCTTGCCCAGCCCCTGATCGGGTGGGCCATGCTGTCGGCCGCGAGGTTCCCGATCACCATGGTGGGGCCATTTCATCTGCCCGGCATCGCACCGCACAACATCGATGTCTATGCGGTGCTGCGAGAGTGTCACAATGTTTTCGCGTTCCTGCTTTTCCTGACGTTCACCGCCCATATGTGCGCGGTTCTCTTTCACACGCTCGTGCTCCGAGATCGGCTCATCGATCGCATGGCAGTGTGGCCGACCAAACCCGCATCCCCGAAACAGGACGACGCCCGGGTCTGATCAGCGTCGCTAGCGCCGACGCGTCGCGCTCGTTACCTCAACCGACACGAGCGGTGCAACGCCTACTCCGCGGAGCGGATGCTCAGCCTATTGATGTGGCGGGAGTGGGAACCGTTGCCCGAGGTCTGACTGGCGCGTGTGTCGACTAGACCCGCCCAACATCGACTGAGTCCATCGCGGAATTTGGGACCAATGCCTCTGCCATGGCACGGTAATGGTCGTTAAATTAATGTCTGCCTTGACAATTCGGTCAAGTGTCGTTACACGGACGTTAATGCTGTGTGGCCACGAAACAACGAAACGAGGAGTTGTCGTGCCCAGTGAGCGCATCGTCAGCCAGTTGAGCAGCATCCGGCAGAGCAGACGGGCACGAGTTGAGGCCGACAGCACCCGGCGACTCGTCCGTTTGCTCGAGAAGGTCGACGGCCTACTGACCAGATTGTCAGATGCGGAGTATTCCTGGGCGGGCTGGCTATCCGCGGCGAATGGCAGAGCATTACTACAAGAAGAACGCATTGTTGCGTCCGCTACGGTCGTGGTCGGCAGCATCGGCGCACTGATGGGTCTCGACCGGTCCGCGCGACGTAGATTTGAACCTGAGACAACGAACAGGAGCCCACGGTGCCGATATTCATGGTCGAGCGTGCCTTCGCCGAGGAACTGGAAACCAGCCTCGATACCGCCGACGGAATCAATCGGATCAACGCCCAGGAGGGCGTTCGCTGGCTCTACTCGTTTCTGTCGGCGGACAAACGAAAGACGTACTGCCTTTACGAGGCACCGTCGCCAGAGGCAATCAGAACCGCGGCCGCACGTGCCGGTCTTCCCGCCGATGTCGTCGTCGAGGTAAACCAACGCGTCATGCCCGACGGCACGTTGTCCGACATCTGACAGCCCTCACCCGAGCAGCTCGTGATCGGCGGCATACATCGCCGCCTGGGTGCGGTTCGTGGCGCCGGTCTTGATCAGGATGCTGCGCACATGATTGGCCGCCGTGTTGGTGCTGATGTAAAGGCGTTCGCCGATCGCGCGATTACTCAGCCCCTCGGCCAGCAGCCGCAGCACTTCGACCTCCCGGTCCGTCAGACCGTCCGGACCGGTTTCTAGCAACCAATCCACGAGTTCGATGACCCTCGTCTGGCCGATCGGCGCGGCGATGGCGCGGACCTCGTCGGCCAGTCGCCGGGCATCCTCGGAGCGACCGCGTGACGCCGCAAACAGCGCTTGCCGCGCCAGCGTCTCCGTGACATGAACGACCGAGCCCATCCGACGGTCCATCTCAAGCGCCGCGCTGAAATGACCCTCGGCCGCAGCGCTGTCACCGCCGAGTGCCGCCATCCGGGCCAGGTATCGGTCGGCACTGCCGAACAGCGCCACGAACTGGCCGGCCACCAGGTTTTTGCCGGCGTACCGCGTAACGAACGGGCGCAGCGTTTGGACCGCTTCGCGGTTGCCCAGCTCTAACGCCGCCTCGATCATGAAGACCAGCTCCATCGACCATTGCGCCTCGTCTGTGCGATCGCCGAGATTGCGATTGAGCAGCTGATTGAGCGCGCGGTTCATGCCACGTTCGCAACTTAGCTCGGTATACAGCGCAAGCAGGCCGGGCACCCACCGTCCGGCGAATGTCTCGCTGCCGTCGACGAACCCGGCGAATCTCTTTAGGTGTCCGGTTTCACGGTGGGTCATGAACATCTGGACCCCGTGCGAGCCCTCGATGTCGTCCGCGCCGAATGAATGACCCGTGCGCAATGCGATGCCGGCCCACCGTTCGGCGCCGGCGAAGTCGCCGCGCAGATAGGCCAGCGCTTGCTCGACGCACGCGCCGACAAAGCCGAACACGGGTTGTCCGCCGGCTTGGGCCGCTCGCCGCATGTCGGTGGCCGACGCGGCCAAGCCGTCGGGCCGGCCGGCCAGATAGCTGACCATGGCGCGGAAATGCGAGGCCGCCCCCAAAGCATCGTAGTCGCGGCGCGATACCGCGATTCGCGAGGCCTCGGCTGAACGCTCCAATTGGATTTCGCACATCTCCGGGGTGAGACCGTGCCACAGGCTTGTCTTCAGAGTGTGTAGCATCAGCGCCGGATCGTCGGCGACCCGCGCGCGGTCGATGGCACTGTGGCCGATTTCGCGAGCACGCCCTGCCTCGCCGGCGAAAGCCAACGCTCGCCCGAAACTGCCGAGAGCCTGCACATAGCGTGGGTCATCGGTATTCAACCCGCAGGATTCCAGCGCCGACGCCAGCAGGTCGGCCGCCTTCGAGTCGGCCTGCCCGCGACGCCAATTCGCATCCTCGTAGCCGACGGCCGCCTCCAGCCGGATGAGCGGGTCGTCCATCGCGCTGATGCGTTCGTAGATGGCCCGCGCCTGGGCGAAATCACCGGCCCGCACATGGTTCGTGGCCGAATCGAGCTCCAGCCTTGCCCGATCCGCGCGGTTCAGCGCGGGAAGCGACGCTGCCCGCTCAAACCATTTCGCCGCGTCCTCATAGGCCAGGCTCTGTTCGGCCATCCGAGCCGCCTGACGCGCGTATCGCAGCGCCTGCTCGTGATAGCCCAGCACGTGCGCCCGCAGGTAGTGGTTCGCCAGGCGGGGAACAACCGATGGGTCCGCGCGGCCCTCGAGCGCTTCGGCGGCCCGCGCGTGCATGATCCGCAGCCGGGACGCCGCCATCCCGCTGATGACGGCCTCGCGGGTGAGCGCGTGGACGAACGCGAACTCGCCATCGGAATCCTGAACCGCCCGGACCAGCCCGACGGCTTCGGCGGAATCGATGGCTGCCAGCGTCGCGGTGAGATCGGTCTCGCGGGTCGCGATAAGCGCGGGCAGATCAAACGTTTGACCCAGCACCGCTGCCTGCTCAATGACCCCTCGGACGCCGGCACCCAGTCCACCAAGGCGGCGGGCAATGGCATCTCCGATCGATGCCGGGACGGTCTGTTGCACACTCAACGTGGCTAGCCCGCCCCGCATTTCCAGGTCATTGACCAGTTCGGTCAAGAAGAACGGATTGCCGCCGGTCTTGTCACGCAGCAAGGCAGCGGCCGTGCGCGCCGACGCAGGAGCCAGCTGCTGGGTTCGACTGACGAACTCAGCGATCGCCTCGGTGTCCAGGCCCGCGAGATCCAGGCGCCGGACGCCGTCGAACCGGTGCAATTCGGCCAGCCGGGTGGAGAGCTCGTCGGAGCGGTCCGGCGGGGTGGTGCGGAACGTGGCCACCACCAGCATGCGGACATCGGCGCAGCCGATCAGCGCGTGTTCGAGCATCGCGAGGGTGGGCAGCTGAGCCCAATGCAGGTCGTCGAGAATCAACGCGATCGGGCGATCGATGGCCAGACGCCGCAGGAAGCCGGTCACCGCGTCGAAAAGCGCCTGCCGGGCTGTACCGACGTCCTGCGCGGGGACGGGAGCGGGCAGATGCCGATCCACCTGGGTCGTCAGCCGCCGCAGTTGCGGTGCACCGTTGGCTAGTGGGTCCGCCATCGAACCCGGTGGACCCGCCATCAGCAGACGATCCAGCGCCTCGGCGAACGGTGCGTACGGAACGTCCGCATCGGCCGTCGAGCTGCCGACGAGCACCGCGACGCCGTGGTCGGCCAGCGTTGCGGCGACCTCGGCGGCCAGGCGCGTCTTGCCCGCCCCGGGTTCGCCGCCAATGAACACCGCCTGGCGATTGCCGCCCTCGACCCGCTCCCAGGCCTGCTCAAACGCCGCGAGTTCCGCGGCGCGACCCACGAGCGGGCCGCGGCGACGAGCAGTCAGCTCAGCTGGTAGCGGTGGTGGCACCCACAGCGCCATGATGTCAACGTAACCGTGCAGCCGCTGGCCGGTCGATAGTCAGATTTGACTATCGTGCGGAGCCTCGAAAATGCCTCGTTGTGGTCATGACGTACCACCTCCTCGACTCGTAGCGTCACGGCATCATCACCTGCCAAAGCGAAAGAAGAGGTGCGACATGAGCCTCACAACCGCAACCGACAAACTGCGCACCCGATTGGGCGCGGAGGTAATCCTGCCCAACGACCCGCGATACGACGAGGCTCGGGCGGTCCATAACGCCATGATCGACAAGCGCCCAGCGGTGATCGCGCGCTGCGGATCCGCCACCGACATCGCGCGCGCTCTGGAATTCGCGCGGACATCGAATCTCGCGATCGCCGTCCGCGGGGGCGGTCACAACGGACCCGGTTTCGGCACCGTCGAGGGCGGCCTCGTCATCGACCTGTCGCCGATGAACCGCATCGACGTCGACCCCGACCGGCGCACCGCCCGAGTCCAAGGCGGCGCGACATGGGCACAGGTGGACGGCGCGACCCACGCGCGCGGTCTGGCGACCCCGGCCGGCATCATCTCCACCACCGGCGTCGGCGGCCTCACCCTCGGCGGTGGCCACGGCTACCTGACCCGCAAGTACGGCCTGACCATCGACAACCTATTGGAGGCCGAAGTCGTACTGACCGACGGTCGCGTGGTGACGGCGTCCGAATCCGAGCACCCCGACCTGTTCTGGGCGCTGCGCGGCGGCGGGGGAAACTTCGGCGTAGTCACCTCGTTCACGTTCCGGCTGCATCCGGTGCACACCGTGATCTGCGGTCCCACGGCGTGGCCTGCTTCGGCCACCGCCGACATCCTTAGCTGGTACCGGGACTTCCTCCCGGCTCAAGACGAGGATCTTTACGGGTTCTTCGCAAGCATGACCGTCCCGCCGATGGCGTCGTTCCCCGAGGCGTTCCACCTGCACAAGGCGTGCGCGGTGGTCTGGTGCTACACGGGTGATCCCGCACGGGCCGACGAGGCGTTCGCGCCGGTCCGGCAGATGGAGCCGGCCTTCGAAGGCCTTGTTGCGGCCCCCTATCCCGCGCTGCAATCCACGTTCGATGGCCTGTATCCGAAAGGGCTGCAGTGGTATTGGCGTGGGGACTTCGTCCGGACGGTGCCCGACGGTGCGGTTGAAGCGCATGCCCGCTTCACCGAGGAACTGCCGACGATGCATTCCACGATGCACCTCTACCCGATCGACGGCGCGGTCCATCGGGTCGGCCAAACTGACACAGCTTGGGCCTACCGGGACGTCAACTTCTCACAGGTCATCGCGGGTGTCGATCCCGACCCGGCGAACGCGGAATTGATTAAGCGCTGGGCGGTGGACTACTGGGATGCCACCCACCCGTACTCGGCAGGTGGCGCCTACGTCAACTTCATGATGGACGAGGGCCAAGACCGAGTCCGCGCCACCTACGGTCCCAACTACCAGCGGCTCAGCGAGGTCAAGGCGCAATACGATCCGAGCAACGTGTTCCGCATTAATCAGAACATCCTGCCGGCGGGATCGGACGGGGCCTGATCACCTCGGGTCCCCTGGGTGCCGCGTTTCGGCCAGCACCCGAGCGCCGACGAGTGCGGCCATCATGGTGGCGACGCAGATGAGTCCGTCGTCTTTGAGGCCCCACCTGATCGCGGCCAGGGTCGCCACCCCCGCCACACACAGCAGTGTCCCGACCGCCGCGCCCCGCCAGACCGAGTTGATCGCGGGCGCGCCGTCCCAGCCGGAAAGCGGGTTGTTCTCCAGCGGGCGCAGCGTGAGGAAGAGCACGGCCACCACGGCGACCACGATGAGCAGCTGCATGACGCTGATCAAGAGGAAATGCGGCTGACCGGGGTAGCGGGGATGGCCGAGGCCGTCGAAGAGCAGGTGCACGCCCAGCAGTACGGGCATGTGCCAGAGGTACAGGGTCATCGCTCCGGAGTTGCCGATCGCGGTCAACCACCAGACCCGCGGCCGCTGCGCCCATCGGGCGATCGCCAGGCTGCAGCGCTTCAGCAGCCAGCCGCCCCAGTTGGTGCCGGGCCGCCACGACGCCTCGCACGCGGCGACACCGGCGAAGAAGAACACGGGCATGATCTGGAAAAGCCAGAGCCTGAAACACCGGCGAGGTGATCAGCAGGTTGTCCCAGATCAGCACGTGGTTGCGGATCACGCTGATGGCCATCACCGTGTGGCCGACCACCACGCCGATCAAGGAGATGATCCGGATGACGTCGATGGCTCGGTCACGGTCGGCAGGGGTGCGATCGGCCAGTTCGGCGGTGCTGGGAAAGGCGATCTGCGGTTTCACCCACCGAGCGTCGCTGATCGGCGACCGCCGCCGCGTGCGTAGTTCTACCTGTCTTGGGTGCGTAGGCATACGCGCCGCCATCTTCGAGCCGCGGCCAAGAATTCCGGACTAATAGTCGATATTTGGTGGCGAGGAAGTATCGGCTCCACGTGAGGCGCGCGGCGCCAAAGGCCTGATAATTGTCGGTAACCTACCGCTAGTCGTTGCTTAAGTGCCGTTGACTGTGTGACAGAAACCATTATCTAATAGTCAGCACAAAACTTTCCCAGGAGCGCGGCATGCACAAGGACGATCTGATCCTGATCAGCGTAGACGATCACATCGCCGAGCCCGCGGACATGTTCGACGCGCACGTCCCCGCGAAGTACAAGGACCTCGCCCCTCGGGTGGTCCTGGAACCCGACGGCATCCAGCAGTGGTACTACGGCGAGGTCCGCGGACGGAACATGGGCCTGAACGCCGTCGCGGGCAAGCCCCGCGAGATGTACAACATCGATGCCTCACGCTACGACGAGATGCGCCCGGGTTGCTTCAACGTCGACGAGCGGGTCCGCGACATGAACGCCGGCGGGCAGCTGGCGGGTTTGAACTTTCCCAATTTCACCGGCTTCTCGGGCCAAGTCCTCAACCAGGGCCCCGACCGCGACGTCAACCTGGTGATGATCAAGGCCTATAACGACTGGCACGTCGACGAGTGGTGCGCGGCGTATCCGGGCCGGTTCATTCCGTGCGGGATCCTGCCCCTCTATGACGTGAACGAAGCCGCCAAGGAAGTCAAACGCCTGGCGGACAAGGGCTGTCACGCGGTGACGTTCTCCGAGAACCCGGAAGCGTTGCAAATGCCCAGCATTCACACCCAGTACTGGTATCCGCTGTTCGAGGCCGTGTGCGAAAACAAGACGGTGCTGTGCACGCATGTCGGCTCCGCGTCGCGATCTCCGCAGGTGTCGACGGATGCCCCACCCAGCGTGCAGATGACGGCGTCGTCGATGATGAGCATGTTCACCTTCACCGAGCTGATCTGGGCCGAGTTCTGGGCCGACTTCCCGCAACTGAAGTTCTCCCTCACCGAGGGTGATGTCGGCTGGATACCGTACTTCCTCTGGCGCGCCGAGCACGTCTACAACCGGCACTCGGGCTGGACGCTCGCGACGTTCCCACCGGGCTACAGCGGACCCGCTGACGTGTTCAAGCGACACTTCTACACCTGCTTCATCAGCGACAAGGTCGGCGTGCACAACATGGATTGGTTCAACGAGGACATGCTGTGCTGGGAGTCCGACTTCCCGCATTCCGACAGCAACTGGCCGTTCGCGCCGGAGGACATCATCGAGACCATGGGCCACCTCGACGACGCGGTCATCAACAAGATCACCCACGAAAACGCCATGGCCGCCTACTCTTTCGATCCGTTCCGATACATCCCGAAGGAGCACGCCCGCGCCGGCCACCTGCGCGCCCAGGCCACCGACGTCGACGTGGTCACCCACGTCGGCCGCCAAGCCAGCCAGCGTGACCGCGACGCGTGGATCCGGATGACGCAGTTCGCCCTGCAGGCGCAGGCGGCGGCGACACCGGCCACGGTTGAGGCCACCGGAATCGCCGACCGCGCCACCACGCTGGGCAACTGAGCGTGGCGCGCCACGCCCAGGCACCGTTCGCCGACTGGCGGGTGCTCGAGTTTTCGAACGGCATCGCGGTGTCCTACTGCGCCAAGATGTTCACCGATGCGGGCGCCGATGTGGTGAAAATCGAGTCACTCCAAGGTGATTCGGCAAGGAAATGGAGCGCGGGCGGACCGGCCGGGGCCCTGTTCGGCTATCTGGCGGCGGGCAAGAGGTCGGTGACCTATCACGAAAAGGCGGAGATCACAGCGCTACTGGCCGGGGCCGACGTCGTGCTCACCGACCTGACCGACGGTTGGACGCTGGCGGACATCACGGCGCACACTGGCCCGTCGGCGGTGGTCGTGGCGGTGACGTCGTTCGGGCTGACAGGCCCCTACGTCGAAGACCGCGTCGCCGCAAACGAATTCATCCTGCAGGCATTGTGCGGTTCGACCGCCGGCCGGGGCTGGCCGGACGACGAACCGGTCCAGGCGGGCGGCCGGCTCGGCGAATGGCTGGCCGGCACGTACGCCGCCGCGGTCGCCGCCGCCACCGCCAGGCACGCCGCCCGGGGCGGCCGCGGCGAGATCGTCGACGTCTCGATCTACGAGGCGATGGTGATCGCAATGGGCGGCCTGCCCGCCATGTCCGCCAGCGTGCTGGGCGCGGATTCCCTTATCCAGCAACGTAGTCTGGAGCTACCATCGATCGTCCCCACCGCCGACGGGCTCGTCGGCTTCTGCACCATCACCGCACAGCAGTTCCAGGATTTCCTGGTGATGATCGATCGCGCCGACCTGGTCGAGGATGCCGAGCTGGCGTCGTTCGCCGGCCGGATCGAGCGCCGCGACGAGTTCGTCGCCATGGTCACCGAATGGACGCTGGCCCGCACCACACAGGAGATCGTCGATCTCGCGGTGGCGTTCCGGATTCCGGTGGCCCCCATAGCCACCCCGGCGACGCTGCCGACCGTCGACCACTTCGTGCAGCGGGGCGTGTTCGTCGAATCGCAGCCGGGCGTGGTTGCGCCGCGGGTGCCCTATCGCAGCGACGCGATCGCGACGAGGACACCCGGAGCCGGGCCGCCGCAGCTGGGCGCCGACAACGGCCGCGTCCACTGGCCCCGTCGGCACCGGCGGCCAACCCTTGCCGAGGCGCTTCCGTTGGCCGACATACGGATAACGGACCTCACCGCCTTCTGGGCCGGGCCCGTCGCGACCCAACTGCTCGGATCCCTCGGCGCCGACGTGATCAAACTCGAGGGCGTGCGACGGCCCGACGGGATGAGGTTCTCCGCGGGCCGTCCACCCACCTGGGATCAGTGGTGGGAGTGGGGCCCGGTATTCCTGTGCAGCAACAACAACAAGCGCAGCGTCAGCGTCGAGCTCAGCACCGACACCGGACGCGCCATCGCTCTGGAGCTCATCGCCGCAACCGACCTCGTCATCGAGAACTTCTCGCCGCGGGTCATGGAGAACTTCGGCATGGACTGGGACGCCGTGACCGCCGCCAACCCGCGGGCCATCATGATCCGGATGCCGGCCTTCGGTCTCGACGGCCCGTGGCGCGACCGCGTCGGCTTCGCCCAGACGATGGAACAGGCGACGGGCATGGCGTGGATGACCGGACATGCCGACGGACCCCCGGTGATTCCGCGGGGCGTGTGCGACCCGATCGCGGGTCTGCACGCCGTGTTCGCCGCCATCGCGGCCCTGGTGATTCGCGACCGGGACGGGGCCGGCATGCACGTCGAATCGACGATGGTGGAGTCGGCGCTCAATGTCGCCGCCGAAATGCTGGTGGAGTACTCGCGCAACGGAATCGAGATGCGGCGGCAGGGAAACCGGGGACCCGGCGCAAGCCCCCAGGGCGTGTACCGCTGCCGTGACGATGACGAGTGGGTCGCGCTCGCCGCTTTGGACGACACCGCCCGCGCTGCGCTGGCGGGGCTGATCGGCCAACCCGACCTGGCACTCGATGAGGCCGCGTGGCGGGAGCGCGCCGACGACATCGACAAACAGCTGTCGGACTGGACCAGCAGGCGCACCGTGACCGAAGCCGTTGGGGCGCTGCGCGCCTGCGGCGCGGCCGCGGCACCGGTGACGGGAGCCGCGGAGCTGTTGAGCGACCCGCACCTACTCGCGCGGGGCTTCTGGGAGACGGTCGACCACCCGGTCGTCGGTTCATTCCTGTGCACCGGGATGCCGTTTGAGTTCGTCGGGACGCCGAGGCGCTGGCTGCGCCGCGTGCCGCCGCTGTACGGGCAGCACACCGGCGAGTTGCTGATGGGAGTGTTGGGGCGCAGCGAGCAGGACCTGGCGCGGCTGCGCGAAGCGGGGGTCACCAGTGCGCGTCCGGCGGGGCTCTGAAATGGCACGGGCCGTGGCCGTCACGCTGTGTGTGCCCCCGCGCCCCGGCGAACTCTGCGCGCCGGTCCGTTTTCTGGTGCGTCAGGACTCGCTGGTGATGGAACTGACTGCGCGACACCGGATCACCGGTGTCGAGTGGGATGAGCGCGAACATGCGGTGGCGATGGTCGTCGAGATCACCGACCCGCAAACCGCGCGGCCCGTGGACGTGCGAATCGACATCGTCGATCCTGGGGTCGATCCGGGGGCGCTCACCGAGCCGCGGACCAAAACGATCGGCCGCATCGTTCGCGATGGACGGCCATACGACGTCGTGGGCACCTACCTCGGGGTGGTCGCCGATGAAAACTAGAACGGAGTCAGGGTGACGAAACCCACTGCCGCTATCGTCGGGGTGCACAACACCCGGCAGGGCCGCCGACTTGACGGTGAAACCTCGCGTGGCTTGGCGCTCAAGGCAATTCATGGCGCGCTCGCCGATGCTGGTTTGAGTCTCGACGACGTGGACGGCATCAGCGCGGGCCCACTGTCCACGACGCTGATCTACGACCTGCGCATCGGCCCGGCCTGGCAAGGGCTGGGCTTCGGGCTTGGCATGATCACCGAGGCGGCCACCGCCATCGAGCACGGCATGGCCGATGTGGTGGTGCTCGTGGCCGCGCAAGCCGGTGAATACCGCGATCACGAGGCCACCGCGCCATGGACCCGTCCCGAGAACGAATTCGTCGCGCCCTGGGGAATGTTCACCACCGCCGAGTTCGCGCTCATCGCTCGGCGTCACATGCACGTCTACGGCACGACGCGCGGACAACTTTCCGTCGTCGCTGCCACCATCCGCAACAACGGGTCGCAAAACCCCGAAGCCGTTTACTACCAACGCGGACCGTTCACCCCGGAAGACATCACCGCGTCACGGCCCATCGCTGAGCCGTTTCATCTACTGGATTGCGCGACCACCTCGGAGGGCGGATGCGCGTTGGTGGTAGCGAACCTTGCCAAGATCGACGCCAAGGTCGAGAAGGCCAGCCAACCGATCTACGTATTGGGCAGCGGCGCGGACTTTCACGGCCCGTCGTATCAGCACCCACCGGCGTGGGACCTGGCCGGCCGGCGCGGCGATCACGTGAACGGTGTGGTCGGCGCCCGCGCCGCCGACCTCGCGTTCACTCATGCGCGACTTCGGCGTGACGAGGTGGACGTGCTGGAACTCTACGATCCGTTCTCGTTCGAGATCATTCGGCAGCTGGAGGCGTTTGGATTCTGCGGCGAGGGCGAAGGCGGACCATTCGTCGCCGACGGACACATCGCCATCGGCGGCAGCCATCCGGTCACCACAGACGGAGGAACCATGTCCTTCAGCCACGCGGGTACCAATGCGCAAATGATGCAACGCGCCATTCGAGCCGTTCAGCAATTGCGCGGTCAGGCAGGCGCCCTCCAGGTGTCGGACGCACATATTGCGTTGTGCAGCAACGGCGGAGCGGGAGCGCTATTCACCACATTGCTCATTCTGGGAGACGAACCGCGATGACCACGTTGCGACCTCAGACCGGCCCCGTGCCCCATGCCAGCAGTCAAGTCAGCGTTCCGTTCTGGCAGGGATGCCGATCGGGCGAGTTGCGCTATCAACGTTGTGCGACGTGCGGCCTATCGAATTTCCCGCCGACCGAGCACTGCCGCCAATGCCTGTCGGCCGAGTTGGATTGGCGCAAAAGCAGCGGCGTCGGCGAGATATACAGCTGGACGGTGGTCCATCGGCCGGTGACGGCGGAATTCGAACCTCCCTATGCGCCGGCGATCGTCACCCTGGACGAGGGTTATCAGATGCTGACCAACATCGTGGGCGTGGCGCCCGAGGATCTGGCAGTCGGCATGCCCGTGCAGGTCCAGTTCCATGCCGTCAGCACGGACGTCACCCTGCCGTACTTCACCGCACGGCTGTGAGCCCGCTTCGCGCCAGCAGCGGCCTGCCGGTAACTGCCTACCTCGTCCTGGGTGTGCTGGCAGCAAACGACGAGCAACTCACCGCCGGTGAGATCAAGACGCGCGCCGAACTGTCGGTCGGCCACTTCTACTGGTCTCCGTCGGTCAGTCACGTGCGCCGCGAACTGAACAGACTGTTGGCGAGGGGCATGGTCGGCGAGATCGGTGCCCAATCCGGCAAGCGCGCCATCACCCTGTACGAGACGACGGATGCCGGGCGCGACGCCCTGCGCCGGTGGGTGCAACACTTCCCCGGTCAGGACCAGGTCGTCATCAAGCACCCCGTCATCCTGCGGACCTGGCTGGCCCGCGGCGAGGATCCAGAACACGTCGTCGACACCTTGGACCGGCATCTTGAGGCCACCCGGGCTCGGCTGGACGAAGCACTGTGGTCACGGCAGCGGTCGCGTGAGCTCGGCATCATCGACGATCCTGACCAGCGTTTCTCCTTCGCCGTCCTGGACTATTCGATCCGCGGGCTGTACGCAGAGCTCTCGAACATTGCACAGCTGCGCGACGAGATCGCCCACGGCACCACCCGGGATCCGGCCAAGCGGGTGCGACGGTCGAAGGGACAGATGCGCCGCCGCATGCCCACGAATGGCGCCTCATCGAAATAGGGTTCGCGACTCTCAGCAACTTTTTGGATGTTTTAAGCACATTGCTCAGCTTTGCCGTGCATCCTCTACTCTGAGGAAGTAGGTCGCCGCCCGGTCGGCGCAGCGCACAACGAGGTGTAGCTGAGGGGGTTTAAGGCTTTTCTTTGAGAGGTATTCACGAGCATGGCTAGTGCACCTAACGCGTCAGTGATTTGCCTCCAATCGCATCCGGCTTGGGCCGCTGCCGAGCGGCGTGCACAAGAACGCATGGACGCCATGCGCCGCCATCCGTCGTTTCAATCCCGGCTGCACAGTGCTGTCCTGGGAGAACGCGGCGACGCCAAGGGCGCTAACGGCGCCAAGGGCGCGTTTGTGCGCGAACTCCGCGTGTGCCGCAGCGATACTGTGCTTGAATTCCCGTCGCGCGATCGTATTTGCTGACGCCGTTCTCACTCGCCGTAATTCCCGACAAACACAGCCCTGAATTCAATGGGACGCAGATCCCTGCGCCAAGCAGCCATACTAAAAAGTATGCTAAGGTCCCGGCATGCCTTCGTCCGGGGGTGAGTCGGCCCAAGCAGATGTCGCAGATGTTGATGCCGAGTTCGTCGCCGCGTTGGCTCAGCGGGCCGATGAAGCCGAGCGGTTGAGGAGACTGCCCGCGGCCACGATCAGTGACTTCAAGGCTTGCGGGCTGGCGACGTTGCTGCTTCCGGCAAGATTCGGCGGCCGCCAAGCCGAGTTCTCCCAGCTGCTGGACCCGGTTCGCCGGATGGCCCACGGATGCGCCTCCAGCGCCTGGACGCTCGGCTTTTACACCCTGCACAACTGGATGCTCTCCCTGTTCGACATCGAGGCCCAGGAAGAGGTGTTCGCTTCGGGGCCGGTCCTGGCCCCGGCGCCGCTGGCGCCCACCGGCCGAGGCATCGGGGTCGACGGCGGCATCCGGTTGACCGGCCGGTGGTCGTGGGCGACCGGAATCATGGACGCCGACTGGGTGATCGTCGGCGCCGTCATCGACGGCGGCGAGAGCATCTATCCGGCGCTGGTGGCGTTGCCGGCGGACGAGACTGAGGTCGCCGATGTGTGGCACACCGCAGGCATGCGCGGCACCGGGTCCCATGACGTCATCGTCACCGACGTTTTCGTCCCGCTGCGCCGCGTCGTCAGCGTCGTCGACATCTACAGTGGGACCGCCCCGGGATCAATCGCCCATGACGCCGCGACGTACCGCTGGCCGATGGTTCCGGCGCTGGCGCTGACGGCCGCGATGCCGGTCTTGGGTGCGGCCGAAAAGGTGGTCGAGCTGTACCAGGAACGGGTGCAGGAGCGGGTCCTGGCCTACAGCGGCGTGGCACAAAAGGACCAACCGGCAGCGCAGATCCGCCTCGGCGACGCACGGGTACGACTGCGCGCAGTGAGCGCGCTCGTCGCCGACACCGCGGCGGGCATCGAGCGGATCGTCGCCGCCGGCGACCGAGTGCCCCGCGCGGTGCGCGCGGACGCGCGGGCCGCGGCGGCCCACACCGTGCACGAGTCGCGGACGATCATTGCGGACCTTTTGGAAGCGTCCGGGGCCAGCGCGCAGTTTCTGAGCAACCCGCTGCAGCGGGCCAAACGCGACGTCGACATCGCCGCTGGCCACGTCGTCTTCGACTACGACCTGAGCCGCGAGCTGTCCGGCGCGCTGTCGATCGGCGCCGGGATTTCACCGCTCGCCATGATCTGAGTTCCTCACCTCGGTTCGGCGAGCATCAGATCAACGAACCGTTCCCGTTGCGCCGTCGACCCGGTCTGCGCGGCAGAGCCGGCCAGGTGAAGCAAGCCGATACCGGCGGCGAACGTCGCTTCGGCCCGAAACCGGGCCTCGCTCTGACTGCACCCGTGGTCCTCGAATGCCTTGGTCACGGCGCGCAACACACGCCGGTCCGCGGCGCGGACGTTGGCGGCCGCCGTCGGGTCCACCCGCGCCCATTCGCGCATCGCGCGCTCGAGCATCCAATGCTGGGGGCTGACCAGCTGGTCCATCATCTTCGACAGCCGCTCGCGCGGAGGCAGTTCGTCGAGTCTGGCCAGCGAATCCCGGTCCTGTTCGAGGAAGGAGTTCCACGATGCGACGAGGGCTTCGCGGTACCTGCCGATGTCCTCGAAATGCCAGTAGAAACTGCCGCGGGTCGCGCCGACTTGTTGGCACAGCCGCTCGATCTTCAGCGCACGCACGCCCTCCTCGGCGATCAGTGCGTAGCCGGCTTCCAACCAATCACTGACCGACAGCGGGGAGCCTTGTGATTTACGCAGCGGTCCCATACTCCGCAGACTACGGCCACGCCGCGCGGCGGCAGCCTCTTACGCCTGTTGAGTGAGGCTGACCAGGAGGTAGGCGATGCAGCAGAGGAAGTTCAACATCACGAGAACCAGCCCGAGAAAGATGAGGAATCGGGTGCCTCGGCGTTGTAGGCGCTCGAACTTCGCGGTGCGCTCGTCGCGCTTGATCTGGGTCGCGATCAAAGCGAAATGGACATCGGTCACTTCGTCATCCGGGACGGGCGCACCCGCGACCATCTCTTGAAGGCGCTGAGGCGCCGTATCGACGCCGACTTGCGCGAAGCGCCGGCTCAGCCGTCGCGCCTGCCTGCGGCCAAGACACTGGTCTCGCATCTGTGGCTGACGCGAGAGTTTTCCCCATTCGTCGCCCCAGGGGTTCGACGCGGTCGTCACAAGCGGGGAGTCTAATTCGCTTACGCCGTTATTCGAAGGACAATCGGTGTCCGTTTGTGGCCGGTTAGCGCAACTGCTCGGTCGGTACCGCATAGCGGTCCTGGTAAGCGCGCACCCGGTCGCGCACCTCGGCGGCGTCCAGTCCGGTATCCGACCAGGTGTAACGTCCGCCTCCGCCGTCGGAAGGATGGGCGGCCAGGAAATCGCGCATCTTCTGTGCGGTGTCGGGCTGTAGCTCGCGGCCCAGCTTCTGATAGATGTCCTTGATCGTGCTCCACGGATCCTTCATGAAATCCGCGAACTGAACGTCGATGATGCGGCCGACGGGAATCGTGCCGCTGTCGCGCAGCGCCATCCCGCGCTCGAGGCCGACGACGATCTCTTCATAGGACTGGGCCGCACACTCGGCGATGTTCGATTCATCGCTGGCCATCCGTCGCAGGTGGTGGGTCAGCGCGGCGATCGAGGAGATGACGTTGAGCGGGTCGCGGTGCGTCTGCACGATCAGGGCGTCGGGGTATTCGGCGAGCAGCGCGTCCAGCTGCCACAGGTGCGCCGGCGATTTCAGCAGCCACTGACCCGGAACGCCGGATTGCAGGTGCTGCAGGAAGATTCGGTGGAAGCGGTAGGCGCCGGCGTGGTCGGCCTCATACAGCAGCCAGCGATAGTAGCTCGGCAGGCGGTACTGCACCGAAAAGATCATGCTGGTGAATTCGCTGGCGGTGATGCGAACGCACTCCTGGCCGACGAGAGCGCCCATCGGGTGAAATGCCAGGAAACCGGGAACGATCTGCTCGGACATTTCGATGCTGGCCTGCACTTGCGCGATGCGTGGGTCGTTGTGATAGGTCTCGGGCTGCGGGACCGGGCAGGGTTCGTCGACTTCCCAGGTCAGCGGTGCTCGCAGATCAGGATCTTGGGCCAGCAAGTCGTAGAGGATCGTGGTTCCGGTGCGGGGTTGGCCGACGATGACGATCGGCTGGGTGATCGGCTTGGTGGCGATCTCGGGGTGCTGCTTGCGCCACGCCATCACGCCGAGCCGGTTCTTCAGGGCGCGCATGATGTCGAGGTAGGCGATTTCGACGCCGATGGCCGAGAGCCGCGCCTCGTTGATCAGCCCGTCGGTGAGGTGGTGTAGCCCGGCCTGCCAGCCGTCCTCGCCGAAGTCGTCGCTGCCCGCCTCGTCGCAGGCGGTGGCGATGAGCCGTTCCGGGGTGAAGCGCTCCTGCAGCGTCATGCTTGTGTCTCGCGCTGGCGCACGGACACCGTGACGTCGGGCGGATCCGGGTTGTCCAGCCAGCGCAGCACCACGAAGCCGCGATGCCGGCCACCGGTGTCGAGCCAATGGCCGAACCCGAAGTCCTCCGCGGAGATTGCGATGCGCACCCGCCCGTCGGCGTCCGGCCGCACCCCCCGGTTGGTGACCGAGCTGTGGCGACGGCGCGGCTCCAGGCATTCGTGCCAGATGTTTTCCAGCGTGACGTTCCAGTACCGCGTGTCGGGTGGCTCGATGTCGATTACGAGCGTCTGGCCGGGCTCGAGGCGGAAGGTGCCCATCATGTACAGGTTGTCCGGGGTGGTGTCGGCCGCACCCAGATCGGCAGCTTCGGCGGTCAACAGCGCGTTGGGGCGGTCGAGCAACTCGGGCTTGATGGTGCGGTGCAGCGTGGTCAGCTTCATCAGTGACCACGCCATCGCCGTGAACTGCTCGGCGAGTTGGTCGTCGGTCAGCGGCGCCACCGGGTCTGGGTCGAGCGCCTCGATCCGCATGGTGGCCAACTCTTCGGCGGCGCGATCACCGATGTATTCCCGGACGACAACCGACGACGCGTCATCCGGGATCTGCACCCACTGAGCACCGCGCAGGTCGGCAGGTTCGTCGGGTTCTTGTGCCGACAGCACCAGCGCGAATTGATCGCCGGCGAGCTCCAGGTCGACGTCGCTGACGTAATTGGACATCCGGCGCGGAGTCAGCCCGGTGCCGGCGAGGATCTGAAATCCGAGGTAGGCAGTCGTGCCGCGGGTGCCGGTGATGCGGTAGCGCCGATCACCGCGGATCATGGCCAGGAAGTAGTTGCCGTCCGGATTGGGGCCGCCGATCATCCGGTTCTCCGAGCACATATCGAAGAACACCGGCCGGCCGAGGTCGGATTCGACGGACATCTGCGAGCACAGTGACGACACCCGGGCAATGACGCGCAGCCCTTCGAGGAGCTCGCGTTCCGATTCGGCGTCTTCGGTCACGATCTTGGTGACGTCGGCGAGCATCTGCTGGAAGAACTGCCACGCGGCCGGCGCCTGCGAGGCCTCAGCTTGAGTCATAGTCTCATACTTAGACTATGTCTCACTCTTCCGATGGCGATTCACGAGAATCGCTCGCCGACCGAAAGCGAACGGCGACGCGAGGGCGCATCGCGGCGGCCGCCGCACAAGTGGTGAGCAGTCGCGGTTTGGCGGGGGCGACCGTGGACCGCATCGCGGATGCGGCCGACATCAGCCGAGCAACCTTCTTCCGCTACTTCAACTCCAAGGAAGATGCCGTCGCCGAGGGCATGAACGTTCATTGGCTGAACCGGATAACCGCCGCACTGGCTGCCCAGCCGGATGGCTTGACTGCCACCGAGGCCGTCGTCGGGGCCTTTCACGAGCTCGCTCGCGGATTCGTCGAGATCGAGGACCAGGTCCGTGAATTAGCCACGCTCACGCGGTCATCCGAGCCGCTTGACGCGTGGACGCTGCACATCTACGTGCGGTATGAGGAGGCGATCGCCGCGTTGATCGCGCCGCGCATACCCCGGTTGGGCCCGCAGGATCCCAGGCCTCGCCTGATCGGAGCGTTGGCCATGGCCACGGTGCGCATCGCCCTGGACGACTGGCTCGGCCACGGCGGGTCGCTGCCCGACCGGGTTCGTCAGGGTCTGGCGGTGATCACGATCGCGTGATCGCTTGACGCGAGAGCGCCTCGACGATGAGCCGCGTGGTCAGTTCGGCCCGCCGCCGCGAATATCGTTGTCCGTCCGACAGGATCGGATACACCACGCCGCCGACGATGGCATCCGCGGCCGACTCCGCGGTGGTGCCGTCGATCCCCTCGGCGAGCAGTCGCGTGCGAACGCTGTCGTGCAGCGGCTTGCTAAAACCGGCCCGAAGCTTCGCGCCCGTGTCTTCGTGCTCCATGCCGGCGACTGTCAGGATTCGCAGCATCGCTGAGCCACGCGCCGTGGTCAGAGTCTTGGCGAGTTTGCGCACCCACCCCACGAGGTCAGCGGACAGGTCATCGGTGTGGTCCACCGACGCGAGGATTTTGTCGGAATCGTCAAGGATGACGTCGGCGACGAGCGCGGGACGGCTGGGCCACCAGCGATAGATGGTCTGTTTGCCCACCCCGGCTCGAGCGGCGACCGCCTCGATCGTCAAACCATCGAACCCGCGCTCGAGAAGCAATTCGCGGGTAGCGGTGACGATCGCCATGCGCGACTTCTCACTGCGGCGCCTTGGCGGGCTGACCGGGGTGAGATCGGTTGGCATCTGGTTGACCCTCGCTGTCGGCAGTCGCGCGCGCTTTACATCTCGTGACCCGCCCCGTAGTCTGCCACAAGACGAGACGGTCCGTCTCGTAATGCGAAAGGATATCGCGCTGCCGTGACACTGGGATTGACCCCGGAGCAGCGAGAGCTCAGCGACGCCGTCACGCAGTTCGCCACGCGGCATGCCCCAATCGCTGCCACCCGCGACAGCTTCGACACGCTGGCCGCAGGACAGCTCCCGGCCTGGTGGGACGCCCTGGTCGGCAACGGCTTTCACGCGGTGCACCTGCCGGAGCATCTCGGCGGCCAGGGGGGTCGACTGATCGACGCCGCATGTGTTCTGGAATCGGCGGCCAAGGCGCTGCTACCGGGCCCACTGCTGCCGACCGTGACGGCGGGAGCCGTTGCGCTGCTGGCAGATACCGCGCCGGCCGCTGAATCACTGGTGCGCGCGCTGGCATCGGGTACTCCCGCAGCTGTAGTCCTGCCCGGTGACGGCGACTTCAAGGCGCGCGCCGACGGGCAGCGGTGGCTCATCACCGGCGCGTCGGAGATCGTCGCGGGCGCATGCTCGGCGGGCGTGATCCTGCTTGCTGCCCGCACCGGCGACGACGAGGTGGTGTGGGTGCCGGTAGACGCCAGCCAGCCCGCGGCGGCAGTCGAATCGGCGAACGGCACTGACCTTGTCAGCGATGTGGGGATCCTGCGACTCGATGACTATTGCATCGACGGGTCCGACGTGCTCACCGGCATCGACCCCGAACGCGCGGAAAGCGTCGTGGTGGGACTCGTGGCCAGCACCACAGCCGGCATCGCGCAGTGGTGTGTCGAGGCGGTGACCGCGCACCTGCGCACCCGAGAGCAATTCGGCAAAATCATCGGCACCTTCCAGGCGTTGCAACACAGCGCCGCCATGCTGCTGGTCAACAGCGAGTTGGCCACCGCGGCGGCCTGGGATGCGATGCGCGCCGCGGACGAAGCGCTCGACCAGCACCGGATCGCCGCGGCCGGGGCGGCGACGATCGCGATCTCGCCGATCCCGGATCTGGTGCTCGACGCCCTGACGATGCTCGGCGCCATTGGTTTCACCTGGGAACATGACGTGCACCTCTACTGGCGGCGGGCCATCAGCCTGGCGGGATCGATCGGTCCGGCGAATCGCTGGGCACGGCTGCTGGGACAACTGGCCTGCGCCACGCAGCGCGACATGTCGGTCAATCTGGGTGACGCCGAGTCGGACTTCCGGTCCTGGGTCGCCGAAACGCTGGATGCGGCCCTGCAGTTGTGCAACGACAAACCCGCACCACATGGCGATTATGAGCACCTCGCGACCGGGCCGCAGCGCACGTTGATCGCCGACGCCGGTCTCATGGCGCCGCACTGGCCGGCGCCGTGGGGGGTCGATGCGGACCCCCTCAAACAGCTCATCATCGACGAGGAGTTCGCCAAGCGACCCGGGCTGGTCCGGCCGTCGCTCAACATCGCCGAGTGGATCCTGCCCTCGGTGCTGGCCGCCGCACCAAAAGACTTGCAGGAGAGTCTGATTCCGGCGACCCAACGTGGCGACATCACCTGGTGCCAGCTGTTCAGTGAGCCGGGAGCGGGCTCGGACCTAGCGTCGCTGGCGACCCGGGCAACCAAGGTCGACGGCGGCTGGCGGATCAACGGCCACAAGATCTGGACGTCGTTGGCGCAGTACGCCGACCTGGGTGCCCTGTTGGCGCGCACCGACCCCGCAGCCAGCAAGCACCGCGGCATCGGCTATTTCATCCTCGATATGCGATCCCCGGGGGTAGAGATCCAGCCGATCAAGACGGCGACCGGGGAGGCGCATTTCAACGAGGTCTTCCTCAACGATGTCTTCATACCCGACGACATGTTGCTGGGCGGTCCCACCGACGGTTGGAGCCTCGCGATCGCCACGATGGCCGAAGAGCGTTCGGCCATCAGTGGATACGTCAAGTTCGACCGGGCTGTGGCACTACGCAGGCTCGCGGCCGAACCAGGTCCCGAACGTGCCGACGCCGAGCTTGCCTTGGGCGAACTCGACGCCTACGCCAACGCGATCCGAGCGCTCGGGGTCCGGGAAACCATCCGGCTGCTCGATGGGCAGCCGTCCGGCCCGGCGTCGAGCATCGCCAAGGTGGCGATGAACGTGTTGCTGCGTCGCACGTTCGAGGCTACCTTGCGCCTGACCGGAAAGACGGCGATGGTCACCGATTCCGAACCCGCGGTCGTCCAGCCCTACCTGCATCTGCCGGCCGAGTTGATCGGCGGTGGAACGCGAGAGATCCAGCTGAACATCATCGCGCAGATGATTCTCGGTCTACCCCGAAAATAAGGACACAGCATGGGATTACGCGGAGAAGCCGCCATCGTCGGATATGTCGAGCTGCCGCCTGAGCGAATGAACAAGGCGTCGCCCGCCCCGTTCGCCCTTGAGCAATGGGCCGAGCTGAGCGCCGCCGCGCTGCAGGACGCGGGACTGCCGGGCGAGGTCGTCAACGGCATCGTGGCTTCGCATTTGGCCGAGTCGGAGATATTCGTTCCCTCGACGATCGCCGAATACCTGGGCGTGGGGGCGAGATTCGCCGAGCATGTGGATCTTGGCGGCGCCAGCGCCGCGGCGATGGTGTGGCGGGCGGCCGCGGCCGTCGAACTCGGCATTTGCGACGCAGTCTTGTGCACTCTGCCCGCCCGATATATCACTCCCATGTCCAAGAAGAAGCCCAAAACATATGGCGACGCCTTGTACTTCGGATCATCGAGCAACCAATACGGTTCCCCGCAAGCAGAATTCGAGATTCCCTATGGAAACCTCGGTCAGAACGGCCCCTACGGCCAAGTCGCCCAGCGCTACGCCGCGGTCTACGGCTACGACGAACGCGCCATGGCCAAGATCGTCGTCGACCAGCGGGTCAACGCCAATCACACCGAGGGCGCGATCTGGAAGGACAAGCCGCTCACGGTCGACGACGTCCTGGCCAGCCCCGTGATCGCCGACCCGCTGCACATGCTGGAGATCGTCATGCCGTGTGTCGGCGGCGCCGCCGTCGTCGTGGCAAATGCCGACCTTGCCCGTCGGGGGCGCAACCGGCCGGTGTGGATCAAAGGCTTCGGTGAACACGTTCCCTTCAAGACTCCGACGTACGCCGCGGACCTGCTGCGCACGCCCATCGTCGAGGCCGCCGACACCGCGTTCGGCATGACCGATCTGACCCGCGAGCAGATGGACATGGTCTCGATCTACGACTGCTACACCATCACCGTGCTGTTGTCGCTCGAGGACGCCGGGTTCTGCGAAAAGGGCAAGGGCATGGAATTCGTCGCCAGCCACGACCTCACCTTCCGCGGCGACTTCCCGCTCAACACCGCCGGCGGCCAACTCGGCTTCGGGCAAGCGGGATTGGCGGGCGGAATGCACCACGTGTGCGACGCCACCCGCCAGATCATGGGCCGAGCCGGTGACGCCCAGGTCGCCGACTGCAACCGCGCGTTCGTCTCCGGGAACGGCGGGATCCTGTCCGAGCAGACGGCGCTCATCCTGCAGGGAGACTGACAAGACATGACGACATTCGAACGACCGATGCCTGTCAAAACGCCCACGACGGCGCCGTTCTGGGACGCGTTGGCGCAGCATCGCATCGTCATCCAGTACTCGCCGTCGTCGCAGGCTTACGTGTTCTATCCGCGGGTGCGCGCTCCGCGCACGCTGGCCAACGACCTGGAATGGCGCGAGATCTCCGGCATGGGAACGCTGTACTCCTACACCGTGGCGCGCCGACCGGTCAGCCCGCACTTCGCCGACGCGGTTCCGCAGCTGCTGGCCATCGTCGAATGGGACGAAGGCCCCCGGTTTTCCACCGAGATCGTCAACGTTGCCCCCGACGACCTGCGCGTCGGTATGCGGGTGCGGCCGGTGTTCGTCGACTATCCCGATCACGAGGTCACCCTGCTGCGCTACGAGCCGGCCGAAGCGTGACGTAATTTGTCGTAATGAGCCGGATCTTTGGGCAGATCGCGCAGATCGGCTACGTCGTGACCGACATCGAGGCGTCGATGCAGCAGTGGATTCGGCACGGGGTGGGGCCGTGGTTCTACATCGAACGGGTGCAGACGGATTACTTCCGACACCGCGGCGTCGACTCCCCGGTTCAGCTGAGCATCGCGTTGGCCAACTCGGGCGATGTCCAGCTCGAGCTCATCCAGCAGCGCAACGACGCGCCGTCGATGTACCGCGAGTTCCTCGATTCCGGCCGTTCGGGTGCGCAGCACATCGCCTACTGGACCACCGACTTCCCGGGCCTCTACCAGCGCGCGCTGGCCGCCGGCTACACCGTGGGTCACGAAGGCCAGATCGGTGGTGAGCAAGGCAAATTCGCCTATCTCGACACCGAGCACGATCAGGGGACGGTCGTCGAGATCTCCGATATCAGCGGCGCCAAGGGCCAGCTGTTCGCGTATATCCGCGAGCAAGCGGCCGCCTGGCACGGCACCGATCCGATCCGCCGCATCGGCTGACAATAGAAAGGCGTCGAGATGACTGACCCGGATCGGCGTGCGCGCCGGGAAGCCCGAGTGATCGAGCACATGCAGAGCGAGAACGTGCAGGAGTGGGACCGCACCATGGCGACGTTCAGCCACGCCCGCTACGAACTGCCCGACGGGACCATCATCGACGGCACCGACAACGTGATGAAGTACTGGATCGACGGCCGCACGCTGGTGCCCGATCAGCGCAACGAGTTGATCGAACTCACCCACCTCGACGACGGCCAGGTGCTGATCGAATTCTGGCTGCGGGGCACGCCCACCGGCAACGAGCCCTTCGAGGTCCGGCTATGGGCGGTCTTCGGCTTCGACGATGACGACCTGATAACCGGAGAGCGCGTGTACGCCAACAAGCCTTAGCCACAGCCCAATTGGCGTGCAGCTGCCACGCATGGCCGCAGCCGATCCATCGGGCCGACACCGGACTCGGCCAGGCTCCGCATCGGAATCTCCAGGCCGACCATCACATCGCCCGGCACCGCGGCGAGGATTTCGGCGAGCGGAAGCTCCCCGTCGCCCGGAGCCATCCGCTCGTACATCGCCTCCTCCAGGTAGGACTGCAGGCGTGGCTTCAGCGTGGTGTCGCTGAGCTGGACGTAGCCGACCTTCTCCGGACCGAGTTCGCGAAGCTCGGCGGCGCCGAAGCCCGCACGCACCCAGTGCATGGTGTCCAGCGCCAGCCGGAGATCGGGCCTGCCGACGTGTTTGATGGCAGCAAGCAACGTGTCCGGGTCACCGATCGTCATCCCGGGCGCCACTTCGATGGTGGTTCCCATGCCGCGCTCGGCGGCCATCTCCGTCAGCGCCGCCAGTTGGTCGAATGTGCGGTTGGTCCCGGTCGAAGCTCAGGGTGTTGATCTGCGCGGCCCCGAGTTCGGCCATGACGTCCAAATCGGCGGCCCAGCCGGCCACGTCGGTGTCCGGGGCGATGACCATGCCCTCGCCCAGGGAGATACCAACGCTGCGCTCGTCCATCGCGGCCAGCAGTTGCCGCCTGAGCGCAATGTCATCCTTGAGTGAGAATGCCGGATAGCCAAGGGATTTCAGTGGCCGCCCGACTAGTGCGGAGGAGATGTAGCGGCAGCCCAGGTCGGCGGCCAGGTGCACGAAGTCGACCGGGGGCAGCCCGAAGACGCTGATGAACTCGATGCCGAGACCACGCATGAACAGTTGTTAACCGCCCACCATGATCAAGCCGCCGTCCACCGCAAGCAGTTGCCCGGTAATGAAACCCGAGCCGGCTCCGGCCAGAAAAACCAGAATCGGCCCGACATCTCGAGCGGGATCTCCCAGCTTCCCGCCGAGCGGGATCATCATTTTCATCTGCTCGTCGATCAGGGCACCGGCCTCCGGACCGAGGAAATCCCGGAATCGGTCGGAGCCGGGTGTCTGCACTGCCGGAGCCAGGGCATTGACGGTGACGTTGTCGGCGGCCCAGGCCTTGGCGGCCGATCGGGTCCACGCCTGAACCGCGCCCTTGGTCGCGGCGTAGACGGCCGAGATCGGGCTGCCCATAACGGCTTCGGAGGATCCGAAGTTGATGATCCTGCCGCCTTTGGGGTCTTGGTCTTTCATCACTGCGTAGGCAGCCTGATTGGTAAGAATGGTCGCCTTCACGTTGGTGTCGAACAGGAAGGAGATGTCGTCGGCGCCGATGTAACCCGGTATGCCGGCCTGCCACAGGCCCGCCGCGTTCACCAAGACATCGAGTCCACCGAGGTGCTCGGCGGCCTGCTGCACCATCGTCGACACTGCGTCGGCGTCGCGGGCATCGCATTGCAGCCAGGTGGCCAACAGGTCATCCGGCGGCGGTGTCTGATGATAGGTGGCGACGATGTCGGCGCCCGCGTCCGTCAGAACCCGGACGGCAGCCGCACCGATACCGGTAGCGGCGCCGGTGACCAGGATCCGTCGACCTTGCAAAGGTGTCGTTTCTGACATGGCCGAAACGCTATCAAGCCGTCCACCGGTCATTGGGCTCCGAATCCAAGAGGACTTCGATCCGCAGCGGGCGAGAGGAGCGATATGCGTCGCCAGGCAGGGCAGGGCCATTGTGTGAAGTTTCACTTATGCGGGAAGGCGATCGCGTCGCGTGGCGCGGTCGTGTTTGCCTTAGCGGTTGGGTTCGGTGATGTCGCGGGCGTTGTGTCATCAAGCGGCGCCTCGACAGCCACCATCACCGCGTCGACCGCAGTATCCAGCGAGACGCCCGCGCCCCCACCTAATCCCAGCGGCCCTACTGGGGGTGGGGGAGCCTTGCCGGTAGTTCCCGCCGCTGGCGCGTGCATTATCGGCCTCAACTGCGGGTGCATTCGTAACATCACCTGTCCTGGTGCTGTCCACCACCGTCCCGCTCCCTCCAATGACCACCCACAGGTTCCCGCCGCCGGCCCCCTACCCGGCCCCGGCGGTGGTGGCTGACTCGGCGGCTGAGCTCCACCGCGCCTTCGACTTGACTGCCAGATCACCGGCGTCGTTTCGAGCGTGCCCCTGGTCGGGTATGCCTCCAATCGTGGGAGTGATGAATAAGCGCGTGGTAATCACCGGGGCCAGCGGCAATGTGGGTACAGCATTGTTGCGCAAGTTAGCTGTCGAAACCGACTACGAAGTACATGGAGTCGTGCGACGCATGCCGCCGCCCACCGACGCGTATGCGTGCGCGCGCTGGCACCAGCTCGACATTGCCGAACCTCAGGCGGTCACGCATCTGCAGAAATTGTTCCGGCGGGCCCATTGCGTCGTTCATTTGGCGTGGGCATTCGAACCCATCCGCGATCGACAGTACCGCAAGGCGGTGGGGATCGACGGCAGTTACAACGTGCTGATTGGCGCGCACGCCGCCGATGTCCGCCACCTGGTCTATGTGTCGTCGGCGGCCACCTACGCTCCGGCGCCGGGTCGACGAGTCGACGAGTCGTGGCTGACCACAGGAATTCCCACGTGCACCTATAGCCGCTTGAAATCGGCGGTCGAGAAGCTACTCGACGACTACTGTCGCGCGGGTGGCGGCATGGCGATCACGCGGCTGCGGCCCGGATTCATCATCCAGCGCCAGGCAGCGGCAAGCATCCGCCGCCACATGTTTCCCGGTTACCTGCCGCCACGGTGGCTGCGTCTGCTGCCGCTCCTGATGGTTCCCGCCAGCGGCTCGTTGCAGGTGCCGGTACTGCACGCTGATGACGTCGCCGACGCCTGTCTGCGAGCGATCCAGCGCCGCGCGGTGGGGGCATTCAACCTCAGCGCCGAACCACCACTACAGCCACAGCACGTCGTAAGAGCCTTAGGTCCGATGCCAATCCCGGTGCCTACCTGGCTGGCTCGATCGCTCATCGACGCCGCGTGGCGCGCACGGTTACAGCCAATCGAGCCGGGCTGGGTTGACCTGATCGCGTCGATGCCGCTGCTCAATACCGAGCGGGCACAAGCGATTCTGAGTTGGCATCCTCAGCACACGTCGCAGCATGCGCTAACCGAGCTCACCGAAGGGCTGCGGCGAAACGAAGGAACCGCAAGCCCGGCCCTTCACAGCCGATCACTGCTCGACGGTCTCCGCCGGGAGCTATCGAGGGGACTCATCACCAGCTGACGATCCTGATGCGGATTACGCATCCGCCTTTGTCAGCGGCTTAGGCGCGCACCGCAATCGTCGACAGCAGATCGGCGAGCCGGTCCGGTCGGTCCACCATCGAGAACGTCCTCGCTCCCTCGATGACCTCGAGGCGGGCATTGGGGATAGTCGCGGCCAGTCGTTCGCCGTCGCTGAGCTCGAAGAACGTGTCGTCGGCAGACCAGGCGATGAGCGCGGGCTTGTCGAACTCGGTCAGCCGGGCTGCGACGCCCGTGGTGACCTCGGTGCGCAACGACAGCGTGAACTGGCGCAGGTCCTCGGCGACGGCGGGATCGGATAACGCCGGACGCACCCAGATCTCGGTGAGATCGTCAATGTTGCGGTGCGCCAGGCCGTCGAACGCGCGCTTGCGTGCGACCGGTGCGCGCATCGCCTGGACGGCGGTCCGGAACAGCGTCTTAGACCTGGCCGCGAGGATCACCGGCTTGAGAATCGGCGGCGGAAAGTGTTCGAACGCATCGCAACTCGTGAGCACCAGGGCGCCGAGCCGCTCGGGATGGTGTACCGCGACGAGTTGGGTGACGACCCCGCCGGTGTCGTTGCCGACCAGCACCACGTCCTCGAGGTCGAGGGCGGCGAGGACATCGGCGACGATTCCGGCGACGCCGGTGATGGTTCGGTCGGCGCCGGGGCGCAGCGGCTGCGGGTGTGCGCCGAGTGGCCAGGTCGGGGCGATGCAGCGCAGGCCCAGGCCACCGAGTCCTGCGCCGACCTGCCGCCACAACTCGGCGCCCATCATGTACCCGTGCACGAAGACGACCGGCCTGCCGGTTTCGGGTCCGGTTGCTTCGTAATGGATGGTTCCGGCATTAATGTCGATCGTCGGCATTAGATAACTCCCCACTCAGAGATGCATTTACAAACAGGCTGTCTGTTCGTAAGTTACCAACAGGTTGTATGGAAATCAAGAGACGCACCCAGGAACAGCGCTCCGCGGCAACCCGCGACGCGCTGATCTCGGCCGCCCGCAAGCTGTGGGGCATGCGGGGTTATGCGGAGGTGGGGACACCGGAGATCGCCACGGAAGCGGGCGTAACGCGGGGGGCGATGTATCACCAATTCGCCGACAAGGCAGCGCTATTCAGCGAGGTCGTCGAGACGGTGGAACAGGATGTGATGGCCCGGATGGGCACAATGGTCGCCTCGTCGGGAGCCAAGACACCCGCGGACGCGATTCGGGCCGCCATCGACGCATGGCTGGAGGTCTCCGCAGACCCGGAGGTGCGGCAGCTGATCCTGCTGGATGGGCCCAGTGTGCTCGGCTGGCCGGCCTTCCGTGACGTCGCCCAGCGGTACAGCCTGGGCATGACCGAGCAATTGCTCACCGAGGCAATACGGGCGGGCCAGCTGGCGCGCCAGCCGACGCGACCGCTGGCTCATGTGCTGATCGGCGCGCTGGACGAGGCGGCGATGGTGATCGCCACCGCCGACGACCCCAAACAGATGCGCCGCGAGACCAGGCAGGTGCTGCACCGGCTCATCGACGGGATGCTGCATAACCCGGCGCGCTGATACGGACCCGAAAGGCAACTCAAGTGATAACTCGTGATGTCGAGGCGAGCGCCGTGGCCGACTTGGCGCTATCGCACCCGCGCGCCGCGCTGGCCGCCACCGTAGAAGACGAGATCCTCCTGCTTCCGGTATCGGTGACTCTTGAGGGGCCGGTCGATCCCGCGTCGTCGCCGCGCATCGTGCAGGTATCGGCAGGTAACCCCGATCTGACCGGTCGCAATGTCGTAGTGATCGTCGATGACGGCCCGCAGTGGTTTCGATTGCGCTCGTTGACTGTCAGGGGGGTCGCCGAAGCCGTGGGTGATTGCACGTATCGTGTTGTGCCCGAACGAATCGTGGCCTGGGACTACGGTTCACTCCGAGAGGCGCCGATATCACCGGAAACCTCAACTTCACGAATGGCGTCGTTTCCGGTTGCCACCGACACGGACGAGGTTCAGCCGTTCCACTCTCCGAATCTGGAAGCGGCGCTTCGCAGCTCGCGAGTCGTGATCCTTGCCAGCCGTTCGCGCAAGGGAACGCCATTCGCGGTACCCCTGTGGTTCGTTTGTCACCACGGCCGCATCTATACGACGACCTCTGCTTCGTCGTGGACGGTGCACAATGTGGCTGCTTCGCCGCAGGTGGCCCTACTGGTCGGCGGTGAGGGTCGGGATACCGCTGGCCGGCTCCTGGTGCGTGGATACGCCCGAGCGGTCCGTGGCATACCACCGCTCAGGGTGCTGGCTCGGATAGCGTGGCGTTACTACCTGCACCCACAGTTCGCCGCGGTGGAGCTGAGTCACATACGGCAATGGGCGCTGCGAGTGCGCTACTACAGCCAGTCACAGGCGGCATTCGTCGTGATCACTCCCCAGGAGGCCACGGAGTCTGGGATGCCATAGGTGCAGCGCTGACGAGACCGCCATCGCCGTACCCCTCCCCGGTCCGATCGGACGATTCCTATCTCAGGGTCGCGGCGCGGGCTGGGCGCAATCGTGGAAACAAGAGACCGGTTCGGGCTTTGTAGGCGGCAAAGCCCGGAAGGCGTGCCATCGACTTATCTTTCTTGATCATGTTCCGGATGAAGAATCCGACAATCCACGCTGCGTTCACCACAAACGGGATCGGGTTCCATGAGATGACCGCGAAACCAAGGTAGGTCAGGATCTCACCGAGATAGTTCGGATTCCGCGTACGAGCGAACAGCCCATTTTCGATCAGCCCCGGACGGATCGTCAGGGTGAAGTACTTCTGGGCGTCCGAAACATAGTGCAGGAAGATCCCGAATATGTAGACGCTGACCCCCATGCAGACAGCGAAGCCGGGGACATTGGGTTTGAGCCACGCCAACAGAATCGGCGCGGCGTAGTAGCCGGCTAGCGGCAGGAAAACGAACACGATCCCAATCCAGATGGCCACTTGCTCGGCGAACCGCCGATCGGGATATGTACGGCCCTTGATCAGCCACAAGATTGAATAGGTTCCGTGCATGGCCAGATACAGCCACATCACCGTGCCGTAGTTGGCAAATGTAATCATCGCCGCCACCGTCACCGGGATGACGAGGGCTTTATGCAGGTTGATAAACAAGCCGGTGGGTTTCATGACTCCTCAATTCGCGCAACCGATCACGTCTTCGCGGCCTCGATCGATCGGGTGGGTCATTACTGGATAGTAATACTATCCAGTGAGCCGGGACAAGTGCTGCAGCTGCAGGAGGAACGACATTGCGGGTATCTGAATTGGCCGAGCACACGCACGTGTCGGTGGCCACCGTCAAGTACTACATCCGCGAAGGCATGCTCGCGGCCGGCGATCAAACAGGTCCGCGCCGTGCGACATACAACGACTCGCATGTGCAGCGGATACGCTTGATCAAGGCATTGACCGGCCCGGCGGGGCTATCGCTATCCCAAGCCAAAACGATCTTGCGGATCATCGACGAGCCCAAATCCAGCCTCACCGATCGCCTGGCGGCCGCTACCAAGCTGCTGGCCGATGCGGCCGGCGCCGCTATGGAAGCCGACGACAAGTCCTGTCCACGTGCGGAGCGTGTCGTCGGTTGGCTTGGCGAGCCGTACCGGGCCGAACCGCCCGCGGCCGCTCTCCTCGAAAATGCGCTCAGTGCCGTCGAAGGAGCGGGCTTTCAGCTTCACCCAGACCAGTTCGCTGTCTACGGCGAACATATGCTCGCCATCGCCGCCAGCGAGATCTCCAACATCCCGACCGATCCTGCTGAAGCAGTCCAGTACGCGGTTCTCGGCACGGTACTTTTCGAACCAGTTCTTACCGCGATCCGTCGGCTAGCTCAGCAGAGCCTGGTGAAACGCGGCTTGGAGACCTGACCCCACGGATGCGGTCAGGTGCCTGCTGTCGCTGCGGGAAAGGACCAGTGGCCCTAGGCCCGGCGCTGAACTGGAAGCGAGAATTGCCCCATGTCAGCAGTTAGTGCGGAACTCATGCTGATCGAATCGGCGGTTCCGATGTTTGACGCAATGATCGCCGAACACATGGTGGTGGCGGCGGATCCGTGCACGACCTTTCAGACTGCCAGGGGGCTGGATTTTCTCACCGTGCGCACGCCGCTGCTGACGGCATCGATGTGGGTTCGGGATTTGCCGGCGCGATTGTTTCGTAAGGCCACCCAACCGCCTCCGCGCCTGGTGCTAGCCGACAAGATGGGGCTGCCGGGCTGGTTAATGCTAGGCGAGCAACCCAACCGCGAGATCGCCTTCGGCGCTGTGGGAAAGTTTTGGCGGCCGCTTATCGAATGGCGTGATGTGCCGCCCGCGGACTTCGCCGGCTTCGCCGCACCCGGGTGGGGCAAGATTGCAGCTAACTTCTCGATGGTGCCCTACGGCGAAAACCACACCCTGCTCAGCTACCAATGCCGAACTGCCACAACCGATCCGGATTCACGTCGGCGCTTTCTGCGGTACTGGTGGCTGGTGCGGCCGTTCGTTGCGCACATCATGCGGGCGACGCTGAACACGATCAAGGCCGATGCGGAAGCGGCTGCGACAGATAGGAGTCGATGATGCGTGTTTTGGTGTGCTTCGGTTCCAAGCGGGGAGGCACCGCCGGGCTGGCCGTGATGATCGGCGACGCGTTGACCGAGGCGGGGCATCACGCCGTCGTGCGCTCGGCCAAGGACGGAGGGGAGCTGGGCGGCATGGATGCGGTGATCGTCGCCGGCGCGTTGTATGCCAACAGGTGGCACCGCGACGCACGGCGGTTTGTGCGCCGCAATACTGCGGAATTGCGCGGGTTGTCGGTCTGGTTGGTCAGCAGCGGTCCACTTGACGGCTCGGCGGAAGAGCTTGACATCCCACCCACGGCACAGGTTGCGAAACTGGCTGGCCGTGTGGGCGCCCGTGGTCATGTCACCTTCGGTGGTCGGCTGGAACCGGATGCAAAGGGCTTTCCCGCCAGCGCGATGGCGAAGAAGAGGTCTGGTGATTGGCGCAATCCGGCGCATGTGCGGCGCTGGGTCGCCACCGTCGTCAGCGAGCTTGAGCGGCCGACGATAACCCACCAAATTTAGGATGGGCTAGGACGCTAATTGCGGACCGCATCCCCGAATTGAAAAGGCGCCGACGGGTGTCACAGCGGGTGAGCAGAACGACGCCGGTTATGCGCATACGGAGGAAATCGGCTTCCCAAATAGGCAGAATTAACTCACCGCTGCGTTCGCGGCGGACGGTTAACGAGACAGCCGGTCAGGTGCGATTGTGCATGGCGGGCAATCCTGAAACACGAGGCTAACGCCTACGCCATGCGGCAGCGTGACTCTTGTGATGTGATCGGCGGTTATGAGTATCAAGGTCGCGCTGGAGCACCGCACCAGCTACACCTTTGACCGGCTGGTGCAGGTGTATCCGCACGTCGTGCGGCTGCGCCCGGCACCGCACTCGCGCACCCCCATCGAGGCCTACTCGCTGCGGATCGACCCCGCCGACCACTTCATCAACTGGCAGCAGGACGCGCTGGGAAACTTCCTGGCCCGGCTCGTCTTTCCGAATCCGATGCGAAAGCTGAGCATCACCGTCGGGCTCATCGCCGACCTCAAGGTGATCAACCCGTTCGACTTCTTCATCGAGGATTGGGCCGAGATTTGGCCCGGATCGTCGCGGTTCAGCTACCCCAAGGAGCTGGCCGATGACCTCAAGCCCTACCTGCGACCCGTTGACGAGGAGGGCGAGGGTTCCGGCCCCGGCGAGCTGGCGCGGGCGTGGGTGGGCAACTTCTCGGTGCCCGATGGCACCCGCACCATCGATTTCCTGGTCGCGCTCAACCACGCGATCAACGCCGACGTCCGTTACACCCTGCGCATGGAACACGGCGTGCAGACGCCGGATTTCACGCTGCGCACCGGCATCGGTTCGTGCCGCGACTCGGCATGGCTGCTGGTCTCGATCCTGCGCCAGCTGGGACTGGCAGCCCGGTTCGTCTCTGGCTACCTGGTGCAACTCGCCTCCGACGTCGAGGCGCTCGACGGGCCATCGGGGCCTGCCGCGGACTTCACCGACTTGCACGCGTGGACCGAGGTGTACGTCCCGGGTGCGGGCTGGATCGGGCTCGACCCGACGTCGGGGCTGTTTGCCGGCGAAGGCCACATTCCGTTGGCGGCCACGCCGCACCCCGCGTCCGCCGCACCGATCAGCGGCACGACCGAGCCCTGCAACACCGTGTTGGACTTCTCCAACACCGTCACCCGCGTCCACGAGGACCCGCGCGTCACGCTGCCCTACAGCGAGACGGCGTGGCTGGCGATCTGTGCGGTCGGCGAGGACGTCGACCGGCGGCTGGCCGCCGGGGATGTCCGGCTCACCGTCGGCGGCGAGCCGACATTCGTGTCGGTGGACAACCAGGTCGACAAGGAGTGGACGACGGCCGCCGACGGCCCGGACAAGCGCCGGCTGGCAACCGACCTGGCCGCCCGGCTCAAGGCGTGCTGGGCACCGGAAGGACTGATCCATCGCGGGCAGGGTAGATGGTATCCCGGAGAGCCGCTGCCGCGCTGGCAGATTGCGTTGTACTGGCGCACCGACGGCCTGCCGCTGTGGACCGACGACGCGCTGCTGGCCGATCCTTGGAATGCAGCGCCGGTCGCCAACCCCCTTGACGCCGAAGCGGCCCACAAGGTGCTCGCCGAGATCGCCGACGGCCTCGGACTGCCAATGTCCCAGGTGCGGCCGGCCTATGAGGATGCGCTGAGCCGGCTGGCGGCCAAAGTGCGAATGCCCGCCGGGGACCCGGTGGACTCGAGCGACGACCTCGCCGACGACAGTGCCGCCGCCCGCGCCGCGATGCTGAGCCGCCTCGACGAGTCCGTCACCTCCCCGGTGGCGTTCGTGCTGCCGTTGCACCGCCGAGACGACGACCGGGGTTGGGCAAGTGCCAATTGGCGGTTGCGCCGCGGCCGCATTGTGCTGGTCGAGGGGGATTCGCCGGCGGGTCTGCGGCTGCCGCTGGATTCGATCAGCTGGCGGCCGCCGCGCATGTCGTTTGACCTCGACCCGATGACGGTCGGGCGGGCGCTGTCGGCGGAGCCGGGCGTGCTGCAAGCGGGGATCGAGGACCCCGAAACCGCACCCACGACCGCCTTGGTCGCCGAAGTTCGCGACGGGTTGCTCTACATTTTCTTGCCGCCCACCGAGGCGCTCGAACATTTCGTCGACCTGACGGCCCGAATCGAGGCCGCGGCCACCAAGGTCGACTGCCCGGTAGTCATCGAGGGCTACGGCCCCCCGCCGGATCCGCGGCTGACGTCGATGACGATCACCCCCGACCCCGGTGTGATCGAGGTCAATATCGCGCCGACCGCCAGCTTCGCGGCACAACGTCAGCAGCTGGAAACCCTCTACGAGCAGGCGAGGCTGGCCCGACTATCCACCGAGACGTTCGACAACGACGGCACGCACGGCGGCACCGGCGGCGGTAACCACATCACGCTGGGCGGGGTGACCCCGGCCGACTCCCCGCTGCTGCGGCGCCCGGATCTGCTGGTCTCGCTGTTGACCTACTGGCAGCGGCACCCCTCGCTGTCCTACGTGTTCGCGGGCCGGTTCGTCGGCACCACCTCGCAGGCGCCGCGGGTCGACGAGGGCCGCGACGAGGCGCTCTACGAACTTGAGATCGCATTCGCCGAGATCGCCCGTCTGTCGGCGGGTGATGCACCCAAACCATGGGTGACCGACCGGGCGCTGCGGCACCTGCTTGTCGACATCACCGGCAACACCCATCGCGCCGAGTTCTGTATCGACAAGCTCTACAGCCCCGACAGCGCGCGCGGCAGGCTCGGCCTGCTGGAGCTGCGCGGCTTCGAGATGCCGCCGCATCTGCACATGGCGATGGTGCAGTCGCTGCTGGTGCGCTCGTTGGTGGCGTGGTTTTGGGACGAACCGCTGCGCGCCCCACTGATCCGCCATGGTGCCAACTTGCACGGCCGATACTTGTTGCCGCACTTCTTGATTCATGACATCGCCGCCGTGGCGGCCGATCTGCGCGAGCACGGCATCGCCTTCGAGACCAGCTGGCTGGACCCCTTCACAGAATTCCGCTTCCCGCGCATCGGCACCGCCGTCTTCGACGGCGTGGAGATAGAGCTACGTGGCGCCATCGAACCGTGGAACACCCTGGGCGAGGAGGCGACCGCCACCGGCACCGCCCGCTACGTCGACTCGTCCGTCGAGCGCATCCAAGTCCGCATCATCGGCGCCGACCGCCATCGCTACATCGTGACCTGCAACGACTACCCGGTACCACTGCTGGCGACCGACAACTCCGACATCCAAGTGGGGGGTGTGCGGTTCAGGGCCTGGCAACCACCCAGCGCGCTGCATCCGAGCATCACGGTTGACGCTCCGCTTCGGTTCGAGCTCATCGATGTCGCCGCTGAAACGTCGCGTGGCGGCTGCACCTACCACGTCGCCCACCCCGGCGGGCGCGCCTACGACGACCCGCCCGTCAACGCCGTCGAGGCCGAGGCGCGGCGCAGCCGCCGCTTCGAGGCCGCCGGCTTCACCCCAGGCAAGGCCGACATGTCCGGCATACGGGAAAAACAGGCCAGGATATCCACCGACATCGGCGCGCCGGGCATCCTCGATCTCCGGCGCGTGCGTACCGTGCTGCGGTAATGGCATCCGCAGAAGCGGTGCTGGGCACCAGCGACTCGTCGGCGGGCTCTCGTGACCGCTCCGACGCCGACCACCTGCTGGCCGGGTACCGTACCGCTCGCGCCCAGCAAGCCTTGTTCGATCTGCGGGACGGCCCGCGAATCGGTTACGACGAATTCATCGACGAAGCCGGCAACGTGCGCCCCGCGTGGACCGAGCTGGCGGCCGCGGTCGGGCAGCGGGGAAGGGCGGGGCTGGACCGGCTCCGCTCGGTGGTGCACAGCCTGATCGACAACGACGGCATCACCTACACCGAGGTCGATACCGACCGCGGAGCGGCCGCCGGCGGCCAGGGCGCGGAACCGGGTCCCTGGCGCCTGGACCCGTTGCCGCTGCTGGTCTCGGTGGCCGATTGGGAGGTGCTGGAGGCCGGGCTTGTACAGCGTTCGCGCCTGCTTGATGCCGTCCTCGCGGACCTGTACGGGCCCCGCCGGGCGCTCACCTCCGGCGTGCTGTCGCCGGAGTTGCTTTTCGCCCACCCCGGTTATCTGCGTGTCGCCAACGGAATCGAGGTCCCCGGGCGCCACCAGCTTTTCATGCATGGCTGTGATGTCAGCCGACTGCCGGGCGGCGGCTTTCAGATCAATGCCGACTGGACGCAAGCGCCGTCGGGGGCCGGCTATGCGCTGGCCGACCGGCGCGTCGTCGCGCACGCGATTCCCGATCTTTACGAGAGGATCGGGCCGCGACCGACGACACCGTTCGCCCAGGCGCTGAGGCTGGCGCTGATCGACGCGGCACCCGATGGCGCACAGGACCCCGCGGTCGTGGTGCTCAGCCCGGGCATTTTCTCCGAAACCGCGTTCGATCAAGCCTATCTCGCGACCCTGCTGGGTTTCCCGCTGGTGGAGAGCGCGGATCTGGTGGTGCGCGACGGCACGGTGTGGATGCGTTCGCTGGGCACGCTGAAGCGCGTCGACGTCGTGCTTCGCCGCGTGGACGCGGACTACGCCGACCCACTGGATCTACGCGCCGATTCGAGGCTCGGTGTGGTCGGTTTGGTCGAGGCCCAACGCCGCGGAACGGTGACCGTCGTCAATACGCTCGGCAGCGGCATCCTGGAAAGCGCTGGGCTGCTGCGGTTTTTACCCGAGTTGGCCGAGCGTTTGCTCGGCGAGACCCCACTGCTACGCACCGCACCCGTGTACTGGGCCGGCATCGACAGCGAACGCTCACACCTGCTGGCCAACCTCGCGTCGCTGTTGATCAGGTCCACAGTCGGCGGGGAAACCCTTATTGGACCGACACTTTCGTCGGCACAACTGACGGAGCTCGCCGCGCGAATCACGGCCATGCCGTGGCAGTGGGTCGGCCAGGAGCTACCGCAGTTCTCGTCTGCGCCCACCGATCATGCCGGCGTGTTGTCCTCGGCCGGTACCGGCATGCGGTTGTTCACGGTTGCCCAACGCAGCGGGTATGCCCCGATGATCGGCGGACTAGGGTACGTCTTGGCATCCGGTGCAGCCGCAAACACGCTGAATACCGTTGCAGCAAAAGATGTCTGGGTGCTTCCGGCAGAGCGTGCGCGAACCGAGACGGTGAGTTTGCCGTCGGTTACGCCGCCGGTGAAGACCGGCGCGGGCACGCTGGGGGTCAGCTCGCCGCGTGTGCTGTCCGACCTGTTCTGGATGGGACGCTACGGCGAACGCGCCGAGTACATGGCCCGGTTGCTGATCGTCGCCCGCGAGCGCTACCACGAATTCAGGCACCGGCAGAACACGGAAGAAAGTGAGTGCGTGCCGGTGCTCATGGCGGCGCTCGGTCGGATCTCCGGCACCGACACCGGGGTCGGTGGCGATCACACGGAAATGATCGCCGTCGCGCCTTCGACGCTGTGGTCGCTGACCGTCGACCGCGGCTGGCCTGGATCCCTGGTGCAGTCGGTGGATGGGCTGGCTCTGGCCGCCAGGGCGGTGCGCGACCAATTGTCGCGTGACACCTGGATGGTGTTGGCCGGCGTCGAGCGCGCCATGGTGCACAACTCCGAACCGCCGGACTCGCTTGTCGAGGCCGACGCCCTGCTGGCCTCGGTTCAGGCGCAGACGTTGGCCGGAATGCTGACATTGTCGGGAGTGGCCGCGGAGTCGATGGTGCGCGACGTCGGCTGGACGATGATGGACATCGGCAAACGCATCGAACGCGGCCTGTGGCTGACCGCGTTGCTGCGGGACACCCTCACCACGGTCCGCAGCGCCGCCGCCGAGCGAACCATCATCGAGTCAACATTGGCGGCGTCCGAATCGTCGGTCATCTACCGCCGCCGCACGGTCGGCAACATCAGTGTTGCCGCCGTGGCCGAATTGATGCTGTTCGACGCGACTAACCCGCGGTCATTGGTGTATCAGCTGGAACGGCTTCGCGCCGACCTCGGCGAGCTGCCGGGCGCGTCGGGGTCGTCGCGGCCGGAGCGGGCGATTGCCGAGATCAGCACCCGGCTGCGCCGGTCACATCCCGACGAGCTGGAGGAGGTCGTAGACGGGCGGCGTGAGGAACTGGCCGATCTGCTGGCCGCGGTACATGCTGGGTTGCGCGACCTGGCCGAGGTCATCACCGCCACACAACTGTCGTTGCCCGGCGACATGCAGCCGCTGTGGGGGCCCGACGAGCGGCGGGTGATGCCGTGACGGGAACGGGCACTTGGCATTCACCGTACTAACGGTGGTTCTGAGCAAAGAATTGCCAAATGGTGTCGGTGGCGTTGAGCGCCGTCGACGGCGCGGGAATTCCCGCCAGCTGTTGCAGCACCGGTCTGGATACGCCGCCGGGCCATTGATGACCCGCTCCCGCCACCGAGATCAATTCCACCGTGCGACCGTTCGCACACCCGGCGATCTGGGTCGTCACGTCGCCCGCGGTGGTTGAGTTGGGTGACCCGCACCCGTCGATGGATCGCCAGGTGGCGTTGACCGACTCGACCGATGGACCGTCGACGCGCGGATTACCGTTGGCCGCGAACGCTTTTCCGGGGCCACCGTTGTAGGGGACCCTGTCGTCGGCGGTGCCGTGGATTTGTAACACCGATGTCGGCCGCGCGTTCGAGCAGTCCGTCAGCAGTGTGCCGGCTACCGGCGCGATCGCGGCGAAGCCGTCGGTTTGGCAGCCTAGCCGAAGCGCCATCATCGCACCATTGGACATGCCGGTGACATAGACCCGGGCCGGATCGATCGGGATCTGTTGCTCGATCTCGGAGACCATGGTGGTGATGAACCCGACGTCGTCGAGGTTGGTGCGCTGCGGTTCGCCACAGCATGACCCGGCGTTCCAGGCACGACCCATCCCGTCGGGGTAGGCGACCAGGAAATGTCCGCCGTCAGCCTCGGCGTCCCAGTTGTAGTCACGCTCAGCCTGATCGCCGGTGCCAAAGCCGCCGTGCAGCATCACCACCAGTGGAGCCGGTCCGGTCAGACCCTGCGGTCGGTAGAGGTGAAAGGTCCTGCTGACCCCGCCAGCATCGACGGTCTGGGTGGAATCTCCGACGGGGATGCCCCGGGCGTCGGGCGTTCCAAATGCATGACCGCCGCCAAAGCACCCGCCGACAAGGACCGCCAATACTCCGGCGAGAAACACTCCGCACACCCGAACCCAGCTAAACCGCATGACCCCATCGTGGCAGCCGGCTGGCTATTTGACAAGTAACTTGTCAAAAGTCCGGCGAGTGGCACACTCATGACCATGCGACGCGTTGCGGATGCCGAGTGGGAGCCCACCGTTCCGGCCCTGGTGCAATTGGTGGCGGCGTCGGGAGCGCCACACCTGAGAGCGGCGTTCGCGGCGGCCGGACTCGACGGGATCCGCCCGGCGCAATCGGCTGTGCTAGTGCCACTGGCGGCCGGCGGGCTGCACGCGTCGGATCTGGCCGATCGCTTCCGGGTGAGCCGACAGGCGGTCGCCCAGGCGATTGCGGCACTGGAACGCCACAGCTACGTGAATCGGGTTCCCGACCCGGTGGATGCGCGCGCCCGACTCATCGAGCTGACTCCCCGCGGCCACGAGGCGTTGCGCGTAATGCGTTCCCACGCACTCGATTTGGAAAAACGGTGGCAACAGACCCTCGGGCAGCGACGGTTGGCGGAACTGCGCAAGATATTGCAGATGTTGCTCGATGCGGAATCCGGCCGATTATCGTGATGACATGGAAGAAAGGTTTGCGCTCATCAACCGCCGCTTGGCCCTGCTCGAAGATCAAGTCCGCCGGTTGTCGGAAGCGGCCGCCGTCCCATGCCCGACGTTCGCCAGCGACGTGGGTACTACCGCACCAGGGCAACGCGAAGGCGGTGTGCCAGCCGAAGTTGTCTCCCTGGCCCGGGCGGGCAATGCCATCGCCGCGATCAAGCTGCTGCGCGAGCTGACTGGCGCCGACCTACGCGAGGCGAAAGCCATTGTCGACTCGCTGCGGTGAGATCTGGCTCAGACGCCAATCTTCCTCCATCACACTATGATCAGGGGAAAGCGCCGTTTATCCGTTGTTTGAACGCGTCATCGAATTGGCGGTAGGTGCTCCGCAATGTGTGTCCCGGCCAGTGCTTTGGGGTTAGCTCGTCGGGCAGCATCGGGTCGAGCTGAAGATGCCGGACCACGGCGATCGACAATGCGAATTCGTACCGGATGCTTTCGGTCGAGTCTTCGCGCCTGTTCGGCTTCAGTTCGACGTCCATCGCATTGGTAAGCACCACGGCATCGGCCATCCACTCGTCAAGGGAAAAAAGCGACCGCATCTTGTCGGCGGTAATGTTCGTGGCGGCGTTATGGAAGTGGGTGCACTGCTGATCCAGGATCGCCCGGAACGGCGGAAGCCGTTGTGGGTCAAGGTTATCCGGACGGATCCAGACGCCCTCGCGAAGCTCGCCCAGGTGAAGTGCCATCGCTGCTTTCCTGAGCTCGAGGCGATCGGCGGCCGGCCGACGCTCCAGCGAGACGATCGCCAGTTCCCACGTGCCGTCCCATTGGTGGGCGCCCGCGTCGTCAATCCGCGACGCCTCGTCGACTCGCTCGCGGCGTTCCAGTAGGTGCCCGGCCAGTGTGTAGCTGCCGTCGTCGGTGGTGAGTTCGCCATTGGAGACCATTCGCCACAGACAGGTGCGGGCCGCGCCGTCGCTGATCCCGAACAGGGAGGCCATCGCGACCAGCGTGCCCACCGGAAGACGGGCCCGGTCGGCTCCCAGCAAAGCCGACGCGAGCACCGAGCGCGCGCTGAGCGGCCGGTTGCCGATCAGTTCGCTTACGCGGGACGGGGATGCTGCGGGCACCCAGTTATCTTCGCTGATCGCCGATCGCCACGCATATCGATATCACTAAATCATTGACGCGTGATTATTAAGATGTGATACTGCTCGCATGGTTTCCCCGACGAAGACGTTGGTGGCCGATGATGCCGAGATCGTTCGGCGCATCCTTGCGCACATCGATGCCGGAACTACAGATGAGGGCGAGGCTTGGCGCGAGCCCGTCGAAAACTATCTGAGCCCAAGCAGGTTCGCCGAGGAACTCAGGTTGCTGCGCACGATGCCGAGTGTGTTCGTTCCCTCCGCGACGATCCCGAACCCGGGCGACCACATCGAACGGACCGCCTTCGGGGTGCCCTTATTCGCTGTGCGCGGACGCGACCGGCGGGCGCGGGTGTTTCGCAACGCGTGTCGTCATCGCGGTTTCGCCCTCGTCGAGGGGGCCGGGTGCTCTCATGCGTTCGTGTGCCGCTACCACGGCTGGACGTATCGTCTGGACGGCTCGCTCGCGCATGTGCCCCACGATGATGCCTTCCCTGATCTGGATCCCTCCATGCGCGGTCTGGTCGAGGTCGCGAGCCGCGAAGTGGACGGGCTCATCGTCATCGGTCCAGTCGACCCCGTCGACGCAGGCATGCAGGCCGGTGCTGACGAGGCGGAATCATATTGGGAATGGCTGGCCGACGGGACTCCGTGGCGCGACAAGCTACTCCCGGCGCAGCGGCTGGTATTTGTGGAATCCACTCTGCGAGCGATGAACTGGAAGGTGCTCGCCGAGCAGTTCCTGGAGGGCTACCACATACGCTCGACGCACAAAGATACCTTCTTCCCGGTGCAGTACGACGACCTCAATGTGGTCGAGACATTCGGCCCGAACAGTCGTATCACGTTCCCGTACCGCAATATTGAACGGCTTCGCGATCGTCCGGAGAGCACGTGGACAACCGATGCGCGGCTGACCTATCTGTATCAGCTCTTTCCCAACGTCATGTTGGCGACGTTCCCGGACGTGGTTTCCGTGGTTGTGATCGACCCGGTCGACGTCGATCACAGCACGGTTGTTGTCTATTCGATGGTCAGGCCGGAAGTCGCCGAACGAGACTCACTCAACCCACCAAACCCGGCGGGCGCGGGTAGCTTCATTGCGCGCGGTCTCGTGGAAGACAACGAGATGTCGGAGGGGGTACAGCGCGGATTACACTCCGGCGCAAACGAGTTCGTGGAGTTCGGGCGGCACGAGAGCGCGGCTGGCCATTTCCACGCCACCCTCGATGGGCGCCTGGCCCGATCGATCATCGCCTGATCTCAGGAGTCGAATGGGGCCATCCGCACGGCCAGGGGCAAGCCGCAGCGAACGAGCAGCTTGAAGCGTCCCGCGGGCACAGCCGCCGCCTCGGCCCGCATCATGTCAGCGAGTTCTCGTTTGAAATCGCCCCGCGGGTAACGGTGTAAGACCTCCTGCACGTTGCCGGGAGCGACGTCCCACACGCGCAGTCCGGCGCCATCGACCATCGCTCCCCATTGCAGGTAGCAGCCGATCGCGCCGTCGGTCTCGACCGTAACTCCCGGTGTTGTGTGCACGCAGATAGCGTCGGCGAGTAGCTCCGCACGTTTCTCAGCGATTTGGGCAGCGCTCGCGCAGGAAAGCATCCGATCGACGCTGCCGAGCGTGAAATCACGGTCGGCCGTTGGGCTGGCGATGCCATAGTCGTGCAGCAGGGCCCCGCAGTAGAAGAGCTCGTCGTCCATCGTGCTGCCGTCGACGGTCGCCAGCGCCCACCCGAACAACCAGGTGCGGTAGGAGTGACCCTCGAGGGCCGGCGGTAATTCCGCGCACGCCTCTTCGGCCTCGCGGGCGAACTTCGAATCGGGTACCTGGAACGTGTCGAGGTCGACGCGTGCCGCCGCGTCCGGAATCCGGCCCAGCGTGAGCTTGACCCTGCCCACGGCGTTTTCCCACTGGCCTATCGCAATTGCGGCCAACAGCCGGCGCCGCTCCGCGCGCGAGAGCCGACCGCCGGTACGCCTTGCCCAAGCCAGACCGCCCAGCCGCTGCGGATCGGGCGTGTTCACTGTTCACGACGTTATGGGGTTTTGAGGAACACGTCGTTGAGGGTGACGGTACGAAGGTTGCGGGACCGGATGATGTCGACGAGTTGCGGATAGACGTGGGTGACTGGCGCGTGATTGAGGTGACCGATAACGATGTCCTGCGGGGTGAAGTACTTGTCGGCCATCTTGACGATGTATTCCTCGGTGATCAACGTGGAATCCGACAGCGAACCCGACCACAAGGTCGGGACTTTGTAGCCAAGGTTGGCTGCCACCGCATCAACGGCGGCGTTGTGTTTTGCGTAGGGTGGCCGGAAGTACGGCTTGGCGCCTACTCCGTAGGTCTTCTTCAGGAATTCGTCATTGCGGGTGAGCTGCTGGGCGATCTCACTTTTCGGCAGCGTGGTCAAATCCGGGTGTGACCACGTGTGGTTGCCGAGTTGGATTTGTCCGGAGTCCACCAACGGCCGCAGTAGCGCCGCGTTCTCGGTCCATGAGTTGTATATGCCGTTGACGAAATATGTCAGCCGCATGCCGGTGTCTTTGGCGAGCTGTGTGTAGGCGCGCACCACCTCACTGCTGACGCCGTCGTCGAGGGTCAGCGCAAGCAGATCACCTTCGCCGGGGATCTTGGTGAGTGCGCCTCCGCCGGGCAGCGCGATGCGCGCACTCGGCGACGGTGGCGGCAACAAGGCTGCCGGTGCGGTTGGACCCGAGGTCGCCGCCGCACCGCCGGCCGTCTGGGCGAATGTCTGTGGCTGCGGATCGACAACCAGCCGGGCCGCGCCGACACCGGCCACCGTGGCAGCGGCGAGCGTCCCGAGGAAACGACGGCGGTTCAGCTCTGGCGCCGCAATGCCTTGAAAGAAACCGGCGGACCTAACCCGATTCTGCGTGGCTTGTTTGCGGTGAGCCCCTCCGGCACGCGGGCGTCCGCGAGGGATGCCCGTGCTGCCAAAGTCCGCGTCCACAGCAGCGAACCGTACCATTAGCAGCGGCGATATGTCGGATTGTCCTCGGGGGGTCAGCTAAGGGTTCGCTTCGAAAACTGTCCGGGCGAACTCACGGACCCCCGGGAGGGCTCGATGGCAGGTAGCTCGGCGGCCGTGGTGACTGCCTTACAACGGTGTGTGCCTACCGGGCGATGGCCACCGGCAACCACGATCGGCCACTGGGCGGGCTGGCTGGGATACTTGCATGACCACCGCATTCGTGTTGTCTTGCGACGCAAATCCGGTGCGGTCGAAGGGGAGGATGTTGCATGCCCTGGCTGCTGGCGGCACAACGCCGGACCTGATCGTGGGCGCCGCGTCGGCGCGCTAAACGGTACGGCGGTCCCGCCCGGCCCGGTCCTGACGGGGTTACCGATTTGTGACTGGTGCTGTTGGGGAAAAGAGACATTTCCCACTCATCCGCCGACGGGGGTCTAGTGCGGCGCTCCGCCCCGGCGTTGTGGCAACTGCACGGGCTCGGTACTCGGGGTTCCCAACGTGAAGGCCAGCCAGGGCAGCGATGCAGCGAACGCCTGCGCGGCGAACGGCCAGTCATGTCTGCCTGCCTGGCTAACCACCGCGCAGTCGATCCCGTTGGCGGCGGCGACGTTGCACAACGAGTAGGCGGCGGCGTCCTGGCCTTCCGGGTTGGCGACGGAGTCGGGAGTAGTAGCACCAGACGGGCCCGCCGCCTGGGCGAGGTTGTGCGGAGCACTGGGCGCGGGCACGTCGAACCATCCCGACACCCCGGAGTAGCGACCGTGGCGATTGATGACGGTGATCGGGTCGTAGGCAGCCCAGGCCGCCTGGTTGCCGCCGAACAACCGGGCGATGGTTTGCTCCTTGGCGCCGACGTTGGGACGTACGTCGCCGGCGACGTCGACAAACGCGCTGAAGATATCCGGGTGCATGACCGTCAGGTCAACGGCGCAGGTACCGCCCATCGACCATCCAGCGACGCCCCAATTGGCCCGGTCGGCACTCACCCCGAAGTTGCTCACCATGAACGGCACAACATCTTTCGTCAGGTGATCGGCAGCGTTACCGCGGCTGCCGTTGACACACTCGGTGTCGTTGTCGAACGCGCCGGTGGCATCGACGAACACCAGCGCCGGAGCGTAGCCCTGATGATGGGCCGCGAAGTCGTCCACGGTGTCGAAAGCGCCGCCGGCGCGCAGCCAGTCGGCGGGGGTGTTGAACGCCGAACTGATCATCATCACCGTCGGCAGTCGGGGCGGCGGGTTGGTGGCGAACCAGGCCGGAGGCAGATACACCAACTCGGGGCGGTGCGGAAAGTGCGACGCATCGGCGCCGACCGTCACCGGCACCACGACGCCCTTGCTCGGCTTGGTCCCCTCGACCTGCATCGCGGTGACCTTCAGCCGATCGATCTGGTCGGGCAACGGCCCAGAAGTGAGCTGGTTCCATGCGGCGCTCACCGTCGGGAAGTAGCCGACCCACACGTTCAGCGCCAGCACCGCACACAGCGCGCACAGGGGCACCGACAGCACCGACACCCCGCGCCGCCACCAGCGGGCCCTGGGCCAGCCCAGCAACAGCACGCCGACGGCAAGCCCACTCATCGCTATCCACAGCCACAGCCACGCCGGCGCCGGGTCACCGGCCACCCCGAGCGACGCGATGTACCAGTACGCCAGCGCCGTCACCGCGGCCGCCACGATCAGCGCCACCGGAAATCCCCACCTGCGCCAGCGCCGCCTCCGCCAATCGATCGCGCTGACCGTCACCAGCAGGGTTAACACCTGCACTGTCGCCGGCAACCAGCCATGCAGCAACGACAGTTGTTCAAAGTGACCCAACAGGTATGACTTTCGTAGAGCGCCAGATGCGATGAGGTGAAATCAACTATCCCACATCAGTACCGCCGGCCACGTCGTCGATCGCCGGACGGCCGCGCTCGCTCCAGGTCTGAAAGGTGGCGGATCGTCGTCGACGTAAGGTGGGGCCGGCTCGGCGTAGCTCGAGAACTCGGCGCGTCAGGCTTGGCGGGCTTGGTGGTTGTGTCAGCGTTCGGTGGCGATGCGATAGGCGCGGGTGCGGCGCCGTTTGGGCATCATCGCGGTGCGCTCAGCGCAGTAGTCGGCCGGCGGGGGTTCGACTTCGGGTGCGGGCATGGCGCCCACGGCGCGGCACAGACTGGGGAACATCAGCGCGCTGCCCGGGGTGGTGACATAGGCGTGCCCCGCTGGGGAGGTCAGGATCAGGGCCAAGCTGACCAGATACGCGCCGCACCTTCTAGGGCCAATAGTCCCTACCCCGGGCGGGTATGCGGTGGCATCGTTCGGAACATGACGCAAACTCCTGAATCCAGGGCCGAACCGACGACCGTGACAACTGGGCAATCCGGGAACGACGATCGAAACGGCGCGTCTAGTCGTCTAGGCCAAGCGACGGCGTGGGTGGTCATCGTCGCCGGTGTCGTGTTCGTCGTGGCGGTGATCTTTTTCGCGGGGCTCTTCTTGGGCTGGTCCTCCGGTGCCCACTATGGCTGGCACCGGGGTTACTACGGCGGCCGTGACGGTAGCTGCCCAATGATGGGGCCGGGGACGATGGGGCCGTGGATGATGGGACCCGGAGGAATGAGTCCGGGTGGACCGATAGGTCCTCAGCAATCGCCTACGACGTCGATCCCGGCGACGCCGCACCCCTAAGTTCGTAGCGCCGGGCTCAGGCGGCGCGCACATCGCGACAAATTGATTCGGTTGCGGCGACGCGGCTGGCGACGCGGCCGCCGGGCCGCACCGGTCAGCAGTAGGACACGCCCATGTCGACCGAAACCTGAGTTCCGGTGACGAATCTGGATTGGTCAGAGGCCAGCCAGGCGACGGCGTCGGCGATGTCCTCGGGCTGGGCGTGGCCTTCGGGTAGCAGCGGCCTGTTCAGGCCCCGCAGGTAGGGGTAGGTGTCACCGGCCGATTGGATCGCCTCGCGCATCTGGCCGCCGCCCATGGGGCTGTCGACCGCCCCCGGGTGCAGGCTGTTGACGCGGATGCTGTGCCGGCCCAGCTCGGCGGCGAACCCACGGGCCATCCCGGTGACGGCGTGTTTGCTCACCACGTAGTGGATCATGAACGGCTCCATCTTGATGCCGGCCGCGGAACCGATGAGGATGATCGACCCGCCACGGCCACCGTCGATGATGTGACGGGCAGTCGCCACCACGGTGTTCCACGTGCCCGTCACGTTCGTGTCGATGGTGTCGCGAAAGGCTTCGGCGGTTATCCGATCCCACGGCGCCGGGCTGCAGATCCCGGCGTTGGCGACGACGATGTCGAGACGACCAAGTTCCCCGACCGCCTCTTCGACGGCCGCGTGGAGTGCGTCGAGGTCACGGATGTCGACCACCGCGGTGACGACCCGTCTGCCGTTGGCGCTGACCAGCTGCGCCGTTTCGGCAAGGTCGGCGGGCGTCGGCGAATCGTACGGAACACTGGACGGCAACGGCCCGGCAAGATCAAGCGCGATGATGTCGGCGCCTTCGGCGCTGAGTCGCACCGCGTGCGCCCGGCCCTGTCCCCGCGCGGCGCCGGTGATCAGCGCCACCCTTCCCGAGAGTGACTGGCCCATCGGTCTTTTGCGTTCCTTTCGTGCCGATCCCTGATCGCAGGCAGTGAACCCTTCCTGCGGGAGCGTCGTTTTCCAAGACAGTGCTCAGTGGAGCACTCGGCGAAGCGTAGCCTCAACCTGGCAGCGCGGATACGGGCCGGAAAAACGGAAGGAGACATCATGACTGTCACCGTTGTCGACGCGGGACCTCAGCGGGTTTGCCGGTCGGTCGAAGTGGCAGCACCGGCGGCTGAGCTGTTCGCGATGGCAGCCGATCCCCGGCGCCACCACGAACTGGACGGATCGGGAACTGTGCGCGACAACGTCAAGGTGCCCGCCGAAATGGCTGTGGGGTCGAAGTTTTCGACGAGCATGAAGATGTATGGGCTGCCCTACCGGATCACCAGCACGGTGACCGCCTTCAGGCCCAACGAATTGGTCGAATGGCGCCATCCGGTTGGCCACCGCTGGCGGTGGGAGTTCGAGGCACTCTCACCGACGCTGACCCGGGTCACCGAGACGTTCGACTTTCACGACGCCGGTGCGCTCAAGAACAAGCTCAGGTACTACGACCGGATCGGCGCCCGGAAAGCGAACACCGCGGGCATCGAGGCGACCCTGGCCAAGCTGCGAGACCGCTACGCCGCGCAGTAGGTGATCAGTCCGGGTCGGAGGCATCCCACGGGACCACGCCGGAAACCCAGTGGCTCAGCTGTTCGACCTGATCGTTGCGATGCAGGTGGCGCGGCGGAGTTGCATAGCTGGAGTAGGGCCGGCAGCGGATGACGACGCGGTTCTCCCGGTCGCACATCTCTTCGACGGACGGGCGTGCCTCGTCGGGCAGTGGCTGGCCCGACATTCGGCCGGCTACCGCCATCATGACGTCGACGGCCAGCTCACGGTCTCGGTCGATGGTGGCGTCGGCGTAGACCTGTAGATAGCTGAACGGCCAGCGCTCGTCGAGAACGCACAGGCTGACCTTGCCGTCGCGTTCGACGATGCGGGCCTTGCCGCGCCCGGCCATCGTGGACACCAGCAGTTCGTCGGTGTCGGTGGGGATGTAGTAGACGATCGACATGGCCGGACCGTCGTTGCGGCGGCGGTAGCCGAACACACAGGTCCGGTGGGTGCGCACGAATTCGCGGCGCTCGGAGGGAAGCATGTCGCGGTCGGTCGGAGCCGGGTAGGGCTCTGATGCCAGCGGGATCAAAGACAGATGCATAGCGAAATGTCCTTGCTGTCAAGGTCGTTGACCCATTGATTATTTATGGCTACAGTGTGCCCATAAATAGTGGGGATGTCAACTGACCGCCGACACGCCGTCATCAAGCCGCTCCCGCGGGCGCCCGGCCCTGCCCCTGGACCGGATCCTCGGCGTGGCTCTCGAACTCGTCGACGAGAGGGGGGCTGACGCGCTGTCCATGCGGTCGCTGGCGCAGTGCCTGGGATCGGGCACCGCCACGCTGTACCGTCATTTCGGCAGCCGATCGGAACTGGTTGCGTTGGTGGTCGACCGGATGATCGGCGAAATCGATATGCGGGCAATTGCCTCGCTGCCCTGGCAACAAGCCTGTATGTCGTTCGCGCAGAGCATGTTTGACGCGCTCGGCCAGCACGGTAACGTGGCGTCCCTGTTGATCGGGCACGTTCCGGTGGGACCCAACGCGCTAGCCCAGCGGGAGCTTGTTCTTTCGGTCCTGCTCGACAACGGCTTCGCGCCGGCGGCCGCCGCCCACGCCTATGCCACGGTGTCGCGTTATGTGCTCGGCTTCGCGATCCAAATCTCCGGGTCGACGGCGGCCGGTGGCCAACAAGACGCCGAAGTATCGGCCGCATTCCACCGCCTCGATCCCTCCCGCTATCCCGCTACGGTCGCGGTCGCCGACGAGCTTCCCGTTCCGTTGGAGGAGGAGTTCACGTTCGGATTGCAGCTCATCGTGGCCGGGCTGGAGCGATTGCACGGTTCTGCTACACCCAGGGCAGGACCTCATCGGTAAGCAACTGCAAACTGGCCCAGCCTTGGTCGATCGGCAGTCCGCCCACGAGGGGGTTCATGACAACTTCTCTTCTGCCACAACGGATCTGGTCGGTCAACTGGTCAGGGGTGAGGATCTCGACAGTGTTCAGGCGCCGTAGGTCCGCGATCGAAGCGGCGGCGATCTCGTTGGGCCGTGGTACGCCTGCACGCTTCCAGGCGCTGTATTCGGTGGCCTCGTTCATGATGAAAGCGCCGTAGCGGGTCCAGGCTTCGTCGGGGTCGGTGTGCAGCAACGTGACTGTACTGCCGTTTTCGGGGTGGTAGACGAAGCCCGTCTTGCCGAGCTTGCGCAACTCTTGGTGGTACACCGCTTCCACCTCGGGCAAGGCCATCGGCGGCGAGAACGGTAGTCCGAAGCGCGCCGCTCGCCGGGCCGCCGCAGGGATCATACCGCCGATGAAAAAGACCGGATGCGGGCGAGTATGTGGTTTCGGCGTGACGTTGATGAACTTGCCGTCATGTTCGAAGGGTTCATCGCCCCACGCCTCGAGCATCACCGAGAGGCAACGATCCATCAGGTCGCCGCGGCCCGCCTAGTCTTTCCCGACCGCCCGGTATTCCTCTGGCCGGTAACCCATTCCGGCCACGAAGCTGAAGCGGCCCTGGGCCAGGTTGTCCAGCACGGCGATGTCCTCGGCGAGCCGGATCGGGTCGTAGAGGGGCACGATGAGCGCGTTGATACTGATTCGCACGCGCCGCGTTCGTCCGGCGACCGCGGCGGCCAGAATCAGCGGCGACGGGAGCCAACCCGTGGCCGCCAGATGATGTTCTTCGCCGCTGACGGCGGTGAATGCGTGCTTGTCGGCAAACTCGGCCATTTCGAGCGCGGCCTGATAACGCTCCGCGTGGTGCACTGCGGGGTTGGCGATATTCGTCATGTTCAACCGCAGCGCGACGAGCAAACTCATGGGCGGCTCGGGCGGCGCGACGGCGCGAACAGCGATCCCCTGATCAGTTTCTTGGCCGAACTCAACGTGGCGTCGTAGGCCTCCGGCGAGAGATTGGCCGCCTGTTCGGACAGACCGCGCGTCAGCGCACAGATGGCTTCCACCGCGGAGCCCGCATCGGTCTCGGGGGACAGCCGTCCTTGTAGCCGGGCGTCCTCGACGACCTCGCTGACCACGTCGCGCAGCGCTTTGGACCCGGCCTGTGCAGTGCTCTGGGCGCGCATCGCCCTCAAGAACGCGGTCAGATAGGGATAGTCGAGGATCAACCGTTTGGACTCGTCCAGCACCGCGTCGAGGCGGTCAACGGCATCGTCGGTCTGCGCAATGGCAGCGCGCAGCCGCGGCAAGACGATCTGCTCGATTTCCTCGCCCGTCGCGCTGAACAGGTCGGATTTGTTCGCAAAGTAGTGGTAGAGGCTGCCGCTGGTCGTGTCGGCTGCGCGGGCGATCTCGCGGATCGTCGCCTGCGAATAGCCGACCTCGGCCACACAGCGCATTGCCGCGGTGATGATTCGCCGGCGCGTCTGCTCACCGTCTGCGCCCACGGGTCGGCCGAGCTGAGAGGGCGTGACGGTCACTGCCACCCCACACCTCCGCGGACCCGGAACTAATCGATCGGTCGAATATATTCGAGTGAGTGGGGACGCGATCACAATGACCCGGACGCAGCTGGGCCGCCCCGTCGGTGCCAGCGGCGAGGAAACTCGCCAGCGGATCATCGTCGCGACCATGCGCTGTGTGGCCGAGGTCGGGTATTCGCAGGCGACGATCCGCGAGATCGCCCGGACGGCGGGCGTGACCAGTGCCAGCCTGTACAACTACTTTCCGAACAAGTCGGAACTGATCAAGGCGACGATCGCGGCCAGAGCCGACGCCGCGATGCCGCGCCTGCGCCAGGCTGCAGCACGACCCGGCAGCATCAGCGACCGAATCGAAGCGGTGCTCGACGAGTGCGGTCACCTGATGCGCGAGTACCCGGACTTGGCCGCGTTCGAGTGGGCGATCCGGGCCGAGAATGTCGAGAATGTCACTGCACCGGACGGAGCGGAGCTAGGAGCCGGGTTCGAGACATTCCGCGAGATCATCGAGGGCGTCGTTGCGGATGCGCACCGGTGTGGCGAACTCGGTGATCACCCGGATTCACGCGGTGTGGTCGAGGCGATCTATGCGCTCGTCTATGGCCTGACCGAACTGGCTGCCACGTTGCCTCCGGAGGATTACCACGCCGCGCTGAGCTCGGCCAAAGTCTTGGTGAGGGGCACACTGTTCGGCGCCTAATAGACGCTATCCCCTTGATACGATCAAGCGATTAATTATAGAGTCGGGCTCACGGAGAGTGGGGTCGAGACCTTGACCGAGACCGTTGGGTGCGCGTTCGATGTCGACGCGCTGCGACAGAAGTACGCCGAAGAGCGGGCACGGCGACTGCGCCCCGACGGCATCGCGCAGTACGTGGAGATCGCCGGTGAGTTCGCCCGGTTCGCGGAGGACCCTTGGGTGGATGGGCAGTTCGCGCGCGAACCGCTGACCGACGACGTCGACGTGGCCATCGTCGGGGCGGGCTTCGGCGGGCTGTTGACGGGAGCGCGGCTACGCCAGCTCGGCGTCGAAAGTGTGCGATTGATCGACCGAGCGGCCGACGTAGGCGGCACGTGGTACTGGAATCGGTATCCGGGGATCGCTTGCGACGTCGAGTCCTATGTGTACATCCCGCTGCTGGAAGAGGTCGGCTACATCCCCGCGGATAAATACGCCAAGGGAGCCGAGATCTTCGCGCACTGCCAGCGCATCGCCGATCACTACGACCTGTATCGCGATGCGTGCCTGCAGACCGATGTCCATGAGATCCATTGGGAAGCTGCGAGTTCCCGCTGGATTATCCGGACCAACCGCGGCGACGAGATGCGGGCCAGGTTCGTCTCCATGGCCAACGGGTATCAGGCGAAACCGAAACTGCCCGGCATTCCCGGGATCAGTTCCTTTCGCGGGAAGACGTTTCATACCAGCCGGTGGGACTACGGCTACACCGGCGAGAAGCTGGAGAACCTGGCCGTCAGCCGCGTCGGCATCATCGGCACCGGGGCGACCGCCGTCCAATGTGTGCCGCACCTCGCGGCGGCGGCACAGCACCTCTACGTCTTCCAGCGCACACCGTCATCGGTGGACGTGCGCGCCAACCAGCCCACGGATCTACAATGGGTCAACACATTACAGCCGGGGTGGCAACAAGAGCGGATACAGAACTTTCAGATCCTCACGGCCGGTGGGCAGGCGGAGGAAGATCTGGTCGCCGATGCCTGGACGAGCATCACCCGGAAGCTTCCGGTGATGCGCCACGACACCGACGCGTCGGTGAGCCCCGAGCAACGCACCCGCGACATCGAGCTCGCCGACTTCGCCAAGATGGAGGAAATCCGGGCTCGGGTCGCTGAGATTGTGGCCGATCCCGCCACCGCGGAGGCGCTTAAACCCTGGTACGGCTACTTCTGCAAGCGGCCCTGCTTCCACGATGAGTATCTGCAAACATTCAACCGCGACAACGTCACACTGGTCGACACTCGCGGCCGCGGGGTGGAGCGCATCACCGAGACGGGTGTCGTGGTCGGCGGAGTGCACTACGAGCTCGACTGTCTGATCTTCGCAACGGGTTTCGAGGTAGGTACCGATTACTGCCGTCGCACCGGGTTCGAGTTGATCGGTCGCGACGGCGTGACGCTGACCGAGAAGTGGCGCGACGGTGTGCGTACGTTTCAGGGCTTGTATACCAACGGTTTCCCGAACTGCTTCATCGAAAGCATCGCCCAGGCTGGGCTCACGGTGAACTTTCCCTATCTGCTTGACGTACAGGCCAGCCACGCCGCGTGGATCATCGCCTGGGCCATCGAACACGGCGCCACCGAAGTCGAAGCCTCGCCCGACGCGGAGGGCGCCTGGGTCGACACTGTTGTGCAGCGTTCGGCACTGACCGCCGAGCGGGCCAAGACATGCACTCCCGGCTACTACAACCGGGAGGGCAAGGCGGACGCCAAGACTCGGCAGGGCAGCTTCTTCTTCGGCACACCCACCGAGTACGCGGACATCCTGGCGGCGTGGCGGGCCAAGGGCGACCTAGAGGGGCTCGAGATTCGCGGGACCGCTCCATGAGGTACGTCCTCGGCCGGATACGGGCGGCGGTGCGGCGCCGGCCCGCACCGAGGGTGGCGATCATCGGGGCCGGGTTCGGCGGCCTCGGTACGGCCGTGGCTCTGCGCCGGGCCGGCATCGACGATCTGACGATCATCGAGGCCGACGACGGCGTCGGGGGCACCTGGCGGCGCAACACCTACCCCGGCGCCGCCTGCGACATCCAGAGTCACCTGTATTCGTTTTCGTTCGCGCTCAACAAATCCTGGAGCCGAACCTACGCTCGTCAGCCCGAGATTTTGGCCTACCTGGAGTCGGTGGTCGACGACTTCGATCTGCGTCGCCACCTCATGCTCGACACCAGGGTCGACACCATCCGCTGGAATGCCGACACGTGGCAGTGGGACTGCCAGGTGGAGCGCGCCGGGCGCACCGCCACGCTGACCGCCGACGTCGTCGTCTGCGCGGTGGGTTTGTTTGGGTCGCACAAAATCCCAGATATCGCCGGCCTGAACGACTTCGGTGGCACCCTGATGCACACCGCGCAGTGGGATCACACCATCGACTTGGTGGGCAAGAAGGTGGCGGTGATCGGCACGGGAGCCAGCGGGGTGCAGGTGGTTCCCGAGCTGGCCAAAATCGCCGAGCGCCTCACGGTGTTCCAGCGCACACCACCGTGGATGGTCCCCAAGGATGACCGCCCTTACAGCGCAACAGAATTGGCGCAATTCCGGCGCAACCCGCTGGCTACCCGCCGCACACGCTGGCAGATCTGGAAATTCCAGCACGACAACACCGCGACCTTCGCGGACGACCCGGTCGTCACCGCCCGCACCCAGATCGCAACCTCGTTCCTCGAGCGCACCGTGGCCGACGAGCGGCTTCGGCAAGCGCTGACACCGGACTATCCGTTTCGCTGCAAACGCGTGCTGCTGGGCGACGACTACTACCGGGCCCTACAGCAAGACCGTGTCGATCTTGTCACCGACCCCATCGACCGCATCACCGAGAAGTCGGTGGTGACGGGGACCGGCCAGGCCTTTCCCGTCGATGCCATCGTGCTAGCCACGGGCTTCGAAACGTCGCACTACCTGTCGGGCATCGACGTCATCGGAACCGGAGGACAGCGCCTGCACGAGCGATGGGGACTTGACCCCAGCGCCTACTTGGGCGTCGCCGTCAGCGGATTCCCGAACTTCTTTATGCTCTACGGCCCCAACACCAACCAGGGCGGCAACTCAATCGTCTACATTCTCGAGGCCGGCGCGCGACTGGTGGCCAGCGCGGTGGGCCGGTTGGCGCGTCGGGGCGGATACCTCGACGTACGCCCCGAGGCCGAAAAGCAGTACAATGAACGGCTTTCCGCAGATCTTGAGCGGACGATCTGGACCCAGTGCGACAGTTACTTCCGTTCACCCACCGGCCGCATCGTTACCCAATGGCCCTACACCGAACTGGACTACGCCCGCCGCACCTGGAGGCTGCGGCCGCGAGATTGGTTGCACCGCAACGGTGCGGCTCCGGCAAGCGGGCGCGGAACCGTCAGGGCTACATCGAATCGTTCGCCGTCGCCGGTGTAGTTCTTGACGCCATCAGCAGTCGGTCACGCCGAAATCGATGATGCCGCGGATCAGTTCGCCGGCAGCCTTGTCCGCGCACGCCTCGTTTATTTCGTCCAGCCGGTAGCGCTTGGAGATCATTTCATCGAGTAGCAACTGACCCGACTCGTACAGCGAAGCCAGCAGCGGGATATCGCTTTTGGGGTTGCATGATCCAAACACGGTGCCGCACAACGTTTTGTTCATCAATATGAAGTCTTGCAGTGTGACGGCGATCGAACTCAACTGCGGTGACGGCAATCCGGTGAGCACACAGGTGCCTCCCTTGCGAGTGAGCAGCAGCGCTGTCTCGACGTCGGCCTCGCCGATCATCGCGGGGGAGACGACGACCGCGTCGGCCATCACGCCGCGGGTCAGCTCACGCACCAGCTCGATCGCGTCGGATCCCGCTGCCGCGGTGTGGGTGGCACCGAACTTCAGCGCGGACTCGCGCTTGAACTCGACCGGGTCGATCGCGACGATGCGCGCGGCGCCGCTGATGCGCGCGCCCTGAATGGCAGCGCTACCGATGCCGCCCGCGCCGATCACCACCGCCGTGTCGCCGCCGCGCACCTGGGCACGCCGCGCCGCCGAGCCGTATCCGGTCGGAACCGCGCACGCCAGCAGTGCGGCGGGCACCAGCGGGAAACCCTGGTCGATTTTCACCAGCGAGTCAGCCGAGACGACGGTGTGTTCGGCGAACGCACCAATCTTGGAGATGTGCCACAGGTTTCGTCCGTCGACGGTGTGATGGCGGAAAGTGCCGTCGGTCGGCATCCCCGGGGCCAGCGTCCCAGAACCCTTGTCGCACAGATATTCCATCCCCGAGGCGCACCACCGGCATTGTCCGCACACCGCAACGAAGGACGTCACCACATGGTCGCCGGGCGCGAAGCGGGTCACGCCTTCGCCCACCTCGAGCACCACGCCGGACCCCTCGTGCCCGCCGATCGTCGGCGACATGGCCCGCAACCCGAGCGAGCGCAGGGTTTCCGCGGGCGGGGCCAGCTTTCCCTGCCGGATGTGTTCGTCGGAGTGGCAAAGGCCGGTGGCGGCCAGCCGCAGCAGCACCTCCCCGGCCCGCGGCAAATCCAACTCGAACTCTTCGACGGTCCACGGACGGCTGTATTCGTAGAGGATGGCCGCGCGGCTTCTCATCGACTTCGCATCGGCGTCTATCGGGCAGGGTCCGCGGCAACCTCGGTGTCGCCGCCCTTAGCCGCCGCACGAAGCTGGTGAAAGTCGTCGAGCGACTTGTCGGCATAGCTGTACGACCATTCGGCGACCGCGTCGCATACGGTGTCGCTGGTGCCAACGTATCCGCGCAATATCGATGCGTTCGCGCTCTGCGAGTGCGCCCGCGCCAGCAGGACCGCACACGCAGTGACGTATTCGCTAAACGTCGAAGCCGACATGCCTTCGGTTTCGACGGTGCCCTTCATGTCGTGGAATTGACGGACGTAATAGTCGCGCCCATCCTTGCGTGTCGTGCCGAGGAACACATCTGACATTGCCTGCAGGATCAGCTGGCCGTCGACAACACGCAGACCGTGGCCCTTCGCCTCGACGGCAGCCTTCAGAGTGTGCGGCTGGCGCCCCCCGCCGTACTCCTCGAGGACGGATCGAGTGGCTTCCTTGATCTGCAGGACGAGCGGCGTGTCTTTCGGGCCGACCAGGATGACCAAGTAACAGCGGGTGCCGACGCTGCCGACACCGACCACCCGCAGCGCGACATCCGTGATACGAAAGTGCGATAGCAGCACCGCGACGTCAGTAGGAACTGCGGCCAGATACTCCTCGATCGACTCGAGCAACATGTCTTCGGTTTCGCCCGCAACGTGTTGCAGAACCGGCGGCGCTTCCCGCAGGCGCGGGGTGCCGTCCGCCCCGACCTCCACGATCTGTTTGACGACACGCGCCGACGTTCGGGTGCGGGCCCGGGATGTCGTCTTCTGAATTACTCCCAGCAGGTCCTTGGATACTTGTCCGGTGTACTTCTCGGGTTCGACCCGCAGGTAGTACCGGTCCAGGACGCTCATCTCGAGCATGGCGTGCAGACTTGTTCGGTAGCCCTCCAAAGCCTGTCGCACACAACTGCGGATGGCCTTGGCGGGATATCCGGCGTGGCGGCCCCCGACGATAGCGCTGGTGATCAGGCGTTTGATGTCCCACTCCCCGGGCGCCACGGCGGCCTCGTCAAAATCGTTGAGGTCGAAGACAATTGAGCGGTCCGGAGCGGCGTATATGCCGAAATTCGAGACGTGAGCGTCACCGCAGCACATTACTTCGATCCCGCTCGTTGGGCTTGCGGCGAGGTCGGCCGCCATGACCGCCGCAGAGCCCCGGTAGAACGAGAAGGGGTCGGTGAGCATCCGGGCGAAACGCAGCGGAACGAGTTCGCGCACCCGGTCGGCGTTTTGCTCGACGAGGATTTCCGTGGCCGTTCGGCCAGACGGAGTCAGTTGTGCGAGTGAACGCCGTGGAACGGAATTTCGGAGCGCCCGACCGCGAGCCACGTCCTCGCTCGGGACTTCAAGATCGATCAGGCGTTCACGCAAAACCCGTTGCGGCATTTGATCAGCATATGCAGCACCGCGCCCGCTGTACTTAGCTTCAGGCTGATTCTCAACGCTGCCAGAAGGTGGCCTGATCGTTAACATCACCAAAAAGTCGGGTGCCAGACGAATTAGTCTGGAAGATCCCGGAAGATCGTCGTGAGAGGACGCCTGCCGATGGTGGAAACGCCTCCGCTAGATAAGCGCGCCCGTACCCGGCGGCGCTTTTCCTGGCTCAACATCCTGGGTGTTGTTGCCGTCGTCCTTGCCGCAACCGCGATCGTGGTCAAGAACGTTCCCGATGCCGGGGCCAACCGAATCCTCAACGTCTCCTATGACCCGACACGTGAGTTGTTCGCGGCGATCGACAAGGCGTTCATCCCGCAATATCGCGCGCACAGCGGGGTCACGCTGGACATCGAAGAATCGCACGGTGGTTCAGGACGGCAGCTAAGGAGTGTCCTCGAGGGCAGCCAGAGAGCCAGCGTGGTGTCACTGGCGCTGATCGGCGACATCCAGACGTTGAGCAAGCGGGGGCTGATCGCACCCGACTGGCAACAGCGTCTGCCGAACAATTCAGTGCCGTACACGTCGACCGTCGTCTTTGTGGTTCGAAAGGGCAATCCCAAAGCCATCCACGACTGGCCCGACCTGGTCAAGGGTGACGTTTCGGTGGTGACACCCAATCCGCGCAGTTCGGGCAACGGACAATTGAGCGTTCTGGCCGCGTGGGGCTCGGTCACCACACGCGGCGGTAACCAGGCCCAAGCGGCCGCGTACGTGCGGGCGCTCCTGCGGCATGTGGCGGTCTCCGACGCCGGCGCCCGCAGTGCGGGCGACAGCTTCGCCCTGGCGAAGATCGGCGATGTGCAGCTGGCCTGGGAGAACGAGGCGCTGCGCGAGGTGGCCGCCAACAAAGACGAACTCGAGCTGGTCTACCCGCCGGTCAGCATCCTCGCCGAGCCCGCCGTGGCCTGGGTCGACGCCAACGTCACCGATCCCAAGACCGCCACCTACGCCAAGGCCTACCTCAATTACTTGTTCACCGACGCCGCACAAGAGCAGGTAGCCCAATGCGGCTATCGGCCCTTCAAGCCCGCAATTCTGGCCAAGCACGCCGACCGGCTGCCCCCTGTGACGCTTTTTCCGATCGGCGCCATCGCCAAGGACTGGAGTGATGCGCACGAGCAGTTCTTCGGCGTCAACGGAATACTCGACACGCTCTCAGCGCCGCCCGGTGCGACGTTGGGAACCTAGCGGAAAGCGTGTCCAAAGTGGGTCTTGCCCTGAACTACGACTTGGTGAAAGGCCGGCATGATCTCATTGCCGGACTCACCGTCGCCGCCATCTCATTCCCTCAGGCGATGGCGTATGCGCTCATTGCCGGAGTGGATCCCCGGTTCGGCGTGTACTCGGCAATCGTCGTCACGATCGTCGCCTCGATCTTCGGCTCCTCCTCGCACCTGATCAACGGGCCAACGAGCGCGATATCGCTACTGGTGTTCACTGCCCTCGCCTTCATCGATTCGGAGAACGCAGGCGAACTCTTCGAGGGGCTGTTCCTCCTGGCCGTCCTGGTTGGTGCTTTCCAAATCGTGATCAGCCTGTTCAAGCTGGGCAACCTGACGCGCTACATTTCCGAGTCGGTCATCATCGGTTTCATGGCCGCGGCAGCGTTTCTGCTTGCCGTCGGACAGTTGGGCAACGCGCTGGGGGTGCGCGACAAAGGCAACGGGCACATGCAGGTGCTGCGTCGGGTATGGCTCACCTTGTTCCACGGCGATCACATCAACTACCGCGCCCTGACGCTCAGTGCTGCCGCGGTGCTGCTGGCGGTCGCCCTGCGCAAACTGGTCCAGCGCTTCGGGTGGCCGCAGATCGACATGCTTGCCGTGTTGATCATCACCGGCCTGATCGCCTATTTCGCGGGCTGGTCGGTTCCGGGTACCGGCGGACATACGGCGGTGTCGGTGGCCGCGAAGATTCCGCGGAGCCTGCCCACCCCGCATATCCCGGAGGTCCACACCGACTGGTTGCCCGAGCTGTCCTCGGGCGCTTTGGCCATCGCGTTCGTCGGCATCATCGAGGCGTTGTCGATCGCCAAAGCCATTGCCTACGAAACCCAACAGAAGATCGACTACAACCGGCAGATCATGGCCGAAGGCCTGGCCAACCTCAGTGGAGGCTTCTTTCAGTGCCTGCCGGGCTCGGGCTCGCTGTCGCGATCGGCGATCAATTACCAGTCGGGTGCCAAAACACGATTCTCCGGGATCGTCTCGGCCGCAACGGTCGCCGCGGCGCTGCTACTGTTCGCGCCTTTACTGCGGTACGTTCCGCAGCCCGCGCTGGCCGGGCTGCTGCTCGTCACCGCCGCGCGGCTGGTCGATTTCAAGCGGTTGTTCTACACGCTGAAGGCATCGCGCTATGACGCCGGCCTGGTGATCGTGACGGCGTTCACCGGCGTGGCAATCGATCTCGACAAATCGGTCCTGCTCGGCGTGATCCTGTCGATCCTGTTGTTCGTGTCGCGCGCGGCGAAGCTGAAAGCCAAAGAACTCATCGTCGCCCCCGAACGCGTGGTCCGCGAACGCATGCCCGGCGATCCCGCCGACCCGTCGATCATCATCTACGACCTGGAAGGCGAGCTATTCTTCGGTGCCGCACCGGAATTGGACCGTTACCTCGTTGCGCTGCACCGACGGATCGCGGATGACGACGTGAAGTTCGTGGTGCTGCGGCTCAAACGCGTGCGCCACCCGGACGTCGTGTGCATCGAACGCATCGAGCATTTCCTACGCGAAGAGACCACGCGTGGCGTGACGATCCTGTTGGCCGGGGTTCGCCCCGACACGCTTGGGATCTTGCACAATGTCGGGATCAAAAGCTGGTTCCCGGCAGAGCACATCTTCCCCGAAGAAGATGAGGAATACTCGGCGACGCTCAAGGCCGTGCGCCATGCCCGTGGCCACTTGGCCCCTGTTGAAATCGGTCGGCCGGTTACGAAAGCAATCGACTTAGCCGACCCCCCCGACCTGTACTACCTAGTCTGATCCCGACTAGGCCGGGTTGCCCGCTTTGACGGCCGCAATCACACCCCCGTCGACCAGCAGGTCGGTGCCGGTGATGAACGAGGCGGTGGGGCTTAGCAAGAAGGCCGCTGCCCCCGCGATGTCGTCCGGAGTCCCGATGCGGCCCGTCGCGGACATGGCGATCATCGCTCGCATGCCATCGCCGACTGGCGAGGCGAGTTCCTGCTGACCCATCGGCGTGGAGATGATGCCAGGGCTGATCGAGTTGATGCGCGCACCCCGCCGACCCCAGTGCGCGCTGGCGGCACGGACGCGAATATGGTTGGCCTGCTTGGCGATTGGATAGGCAAAGTTCGGGTCTGTGATGCTGCTGATGAAGTCTAGTTGAAGCAATTCCCCAGGCGGGTTGTGAGCCAACGCTTTTTCATGCTCGGCGGCCAGCGGAGGGAACATATGCCCAGCCATGCTGGCGATCACCACACCCGCGCCGCCCGGCGCGATGACTTCGCCGAATTCCTGCAGCACGAAAGCGGTTCCGAGCAGATCTACGGCGAGGATCGCTTCGGCCGGGGCCTGTGCCGGGGAGAGTCCGGCGGTGTGTGCGACTTGCGTGACGTCGCCCACCGAGGCCGCGTACTCGGCGAGCCCGCGCACCGATTCCGGTGACGAGACGTCGACGATGCGGCTTTCGACGCAATGGCCGTCTGCGGCTAGTGATCCGGCAACCGATGCAAGCACGGCTTCGTTGTTGTCGGCGAGCAACACTGTCTTACCGGAACCGAGGCGCCGAGCAATCGCCTGGCCCATGCCGCCGACTCCGATCACGACCAGAACTTCCGTCACTCCATTACTCCATTTCCGACGCCCACGCGATGTGCCCTTCGAAACCAAGCGAATTCGCCATCTCACGATAGCGGTCGCGATAGTGTTGATAGCTGGCGTTGTCGCCGCGTGCCTGTCCCTCCCACGCGCGCATCCGCAGTAGCCAGATGTCGTGCAGGACGAAACCGGGTTCGTTCGGCACCGCGGCGAGCCGCTCGATCGCGGCCTGGGCTTCCTGCAGGTCGGTCTGTCCACCTCTGCGCAGCAGTGCCTGGACCAGCGTGGCGGTGGCAAATGCCAGAAGAATCATGTCGCCGCAGGCGTATTCGTATTCGACGGCCGGGCGCGCCAGTTCGATCGCTCCGTCCAGATCACCCGTGCGGGCTTTCTCGATAGCAAAAAACCAAGTCGACCCAAGTGGCCGCCAAGAGCGTGAAGCGCTCTTGCAACGCGGCTTCACGGGCCGCGGCCAGCAGCGGGATCGCATCGTCTCGTTGGGCACCGTCATCGGCCACGAGCACGATGCCGCGCGTGCACCGGGCGCAGGCCAGCGTGAGGTTGTCGCCGGATCGCTCCGCAAGCTCGAGCACCTCGGCTGTGTCCTGCAAGCCTGCCGATTCCGGCACGCATATGCCGTTGGGAATCAGCATGACTTTGAAGAACAGCACCAACGCACGCAAGGTCGGGTTGAACGCGCGGACCATCGTTGTGGCTTGCTCGACATCCGTCGTCCAGTCCCGGTCCCCGAGGGTAGATCGTGCGACGCCTCGCAGCATGGTTGCGCCAACCAATGGAGCGGGGAGGATGAAGTTGCCCATCGTGACGTCACCGTCGGCCAGGTCGATCACCCGTTGCGCCAGCCGCACGGCTTCGGTCATCTCGCCGCGTTGCAGCTTGGCGGCGATCGCGCTATAGAGCAGCCCAACGGTTAGCTCCGGGTCGCCGATCGATTCGAGCAGATCGGCGAGTTCGGAAGCCAGATCCGATGCTTCACGGAATCGGGCGTGAACGACCAGCGCCGGCACCCACCCCGCCGTCCCCATCGCCAGCGACACCTTGTCGCCGGCCGCGCTCGCGAGTTCGCGTAGTTCGTCGAATCCGGTGTCGGCCATGGTCCCGCCGGCCAGCCAGGCGCTGGCGCACAGCAGCGTCCGAGGCGCGATGCGCATCGCGGTGCGGTCAGTGTCGGTATCGGGCAATCTGTCCGCGACGTCGCGAGCGTGCCGCCAACTGGCCCTCGCCGCGGCGAGATCGCGGAGCGTAAGCCACCCGCCCGCGCGCATATACCAGTCGAACGCTGTGTGCAGGTCTCCCGCGGCCTTGAGGTGTTCGGCGACCAGCGCGGCATTTTCGTCGACCGAGTCCGGCTCGCGCTGTTCGATCGCGGCGGCCAGTCGCCCGTGCAACTCTGCGCGGTCCGACCTCAGCTGCGATTCATAGGCCACGGCACGAATCAGCGGATGCCGGAACACATATTCGATCTTCGGGATGAACCCGACCTGGTCGATCAACTCACCAGCGACCAGCTCGTCGAGGACCGGGTCGATCCCCAACGCGGTCAGCAGCTCGGGGCTGAACCGCGATCCGACGACTGCCGCGGCGTTCAGTGTGCGCTTGGCCGCCGCGCTGAGCCGATCGACGCGGGCCGCGATGACGGCCTGCAACGTTGCCGGCACCGCTGTGTCGGCGGCATCTCCGTGTAGCAGGTAGGAGCCGCGCGCGCCGTGGACCGCGCCGCGCTCGGCCAGGTCGCGCACGATCTCCTCGGCGAAAAACGGGTTGCCGTCGGCACGTTCGGCGATGACCGCGGCCAGCCCGCGCATCGAGGCATCGGTGCCGAGGAGCTCACCGATCAACGCCGTGGTCTGGGTGGTGCTCAGCGGTCGCAGGGCGATCGTCTGCGCGCCGGGGATCGTCGCCAGCGTGCCGCGGTACTCGGGGCGATAGGTGATCAGCACCATCGAAGGGGTTTGCCTGATCACGGCCAGAAAGTCGGCCAGCATCGACTCGCTGACCTCGTCAATCCAATGCGCGTCCTCGATCACGTAGAGCGCCGGATCGGTTCGCGCCAGCGATGCGGCGTTGACCAGGGCGGTGAGCCGGCGCCGTCGGGCGTCGCCCTCGATGTCGGGAACTTCGGCGTCGGGATCGGCGATGCCGAGCAGGTCGTCGAGCCGGCGCAGGTCTTCTGGATCGGCATCGGCAAAGCGGATGCGGAACCGGGCGCGTGCGGCTTCGGCTTCGAGGCCTTCGACCCCCAGGCCGGCGCGCAACAGGCCCGTCACCGCATGGAAGGGAATGTCGCTGGTATGGGATTCGCAGTAGGTGGTGAAAACCTGGACACCGCGGTCGTCGGCGAGCGCCGCGGCTTCGCGCACGATGCGGCTCTTGCCGATGCCGGGCGGGCCCAGGACACCGATGACGCAGCCGGCCCCACCGATGGCCTCGTCGAGAATCGCGGCGATGGTGTTGAGTTCCCAGGTGCGCCCGACCAGCGTTGGGTCGCTGCGGGTGTGCTGATCGCCGCTGGTGGCGATCAAGCGGTGCGCGGGCACCGATTCGCGTGCCCCCTTGATGTGCACCATTTCCGGTTCGGCCAGCATGACGGCACCTTCGACCAGGCGCGCGGTGGACTCGCTGAGCATCACCCCATCCGGCGGCGCCACCGACTCCATCCGCTGAGCCATCCCGACCTGTTCCCCGATCGCGGTGTAACCCAAAGCGCCAGAGCCGATTTCACCGGCGATCACCTGACCCGAATTCAGGCCTACCCGCAGCCGCAGGTCCACCCCGTCGCGTTCTGCGACGCCACCCGCCATCCGCTTCGCCTCGGCCTGAATTCCCAGCGCCGCCAGGCACGCGCGAAAAGCGTGATCCTCCAAGGCAACCGGTGCGCCGAACACCGCCATGATCCCGTCGCCGGTGAACTTGTCCACTGTGCCGCCGAATCGCTGCACCACCGCGGCCGCGCGCTCGACGAGCTCACCCATGAGCTCGCGCAACCGCTCCGGACCCACCGCGGCGGCGATGTCCATCGAATGCACGGCATCGGCGAACAGCACCGTCACTTGCTTGTACTCGGCCGACGCCGGTGCAGCCTTCGTCGGCGACCCGCACTCGTCGCAGAACTTCGCGGTGGCGCGCAATTCCGTGCCGCAGGTCGGGCACGCCAGTCCCGCAGTCGTCACGTGAGCACCACCGATCCTCGGGTCGCATAACCCAGTGGCTAAGAATAGGGGGCTAACTCGCCGTGTATGCGGTTAATCCACGAGCTCTGACGGCTCGTGGGGGTGACCGCCATGGCGGACGGCCGTGCCCATGAACGGCGCCCGAACGGTGGCAGCCAGGTGTCGGCGATTGATGATGAGCCCGGCGATAGCTACCACGGTATAGATGCCACAGAGCAGCAGGCGCCCGTGGGTCGAGTTGATCGGGAACTGGGCGACGAACAGCACCAGTAGCGCCCAGGCGGTAGCTCGGTGGAAACGCAGCCCTAGGATCAGCGCAACACCCATCAGCGTTTGGGTGGCCGTCAGCAACACTTCCTCCACCTGCCGAGGATCGAGCGCCAGGGAGAACCCGCCACCGCCTAGCAGGTGGGACACCGGCAGTGACCCGATCAGCAGCGTCCACTGGTTGACCTTGGATGAGATCAGCGTGGCGATGGCCGCCGTGCCCTTGCCGCGGCTGGCGAAAATGGTCGCGACGATGAACTCGGGGGCCTCCGAGGCCAGCGGCGCCAACCATTGCACCAGCAGGAACCGATCGATGCCCAGCTCGGTACCGGCGGAAACCAGATTGTCGGCGAATGGCTTGGCGCAGAGCAAGATCACCGCGCACGACGTCGCGAACAGACCGAAGACAGCTATGCGCCGGCCACGGTCGGGCAGCCGCCCGAGGGCGGCGGCGGTGCCGACCAGGTCGGGTTCTTCCACATCGCCGTGGCTGACCTTGTAGAGGTAGAAGCCGAACCAGGCCAGGAGCGCCAGCCCCAGCACCAGGTGGATGTGGCCGGTCGCGGGTATGAGGAAAGCGACCATACCGGCGATCAGCAAGAACCCGAGTTCCAACCGGTTGGCCGGTTCCAACGCCAAACCAGCGGGTTTACTAGGCTTGTTGGCGCCGAGTTTGCGCGCCACGACAATGCCGACCAGTACCACGACCGGCCACCCCAGGCCCATCAACAGCCGGTTGGACCCGGTCATGTTGGCCGCGGCGTACTGCGTGTATTCCGGTACGTGGCCAGACACATACGCGTAGTAGAGGTCGACGGCGTATTCGGGCAGCACCGCGATCACTGCGAGCACCGCGATCGCGAGGCCTCCGGAGACGTCGATCTGTGCGGCTTCGGCGGCCCACGCCAACAGGAAGCTGGCGGCGACCACCGCGGCTCCGTAGATCAGCAGGGCGGCGACCGGGTTGGGATGCAGGCCGGAAATGCGGACCACCAGTGCCGGGGTGATAAACGCGGCGGTGATCACCGCCGAACGGGTCAGGATGCGCCACGGCGCGCGAGCCGTGGTCGGGGCGGAAGCAGCGGGGCGGTCCACGGCAAGCATTTCTTCAGAATCCATCGACTTCATCGACATAGGTAATCGGTGGTGGTTACTTCTGCGTCCGTTGGTGACCTCCTGCACACCGTACCTGCCCGACCCTCACCCAGCAACGTAGGGGATAGGCAAAGTGTCGACATCCGCCGAGTCATCTTTGCTGGCCAGGTGCCACGAACCGAAAAATTAGGCGGGCCTAACTCCAAACTTTGGCAAAACGTTTCATCGACATGTGTGGAACTTGACATCCAGTACGACGCGATGCCGGCACCCAAAGTTCCGTCGACCCACCTATGTTGCGGCCCCGTGTTCCGGCGAGCAACCGTTAGCCGGGTTGACCCATCGCCGCGGCGGCCATTTGCGCGAAGAGTTCGACCGTCTGCTTGCGGGTCAGCGAACTTGTCAGCTGCTCGGCGGCACGCATCGCCTCACCCACGAATAAGGTCGGGCCGTTGGTGAGGTTCTTGAAGGCCTCGGCAATCACGTCGTCCACGGCGGCCGCGCCCGGTGGCGCCTCGTCGGGTGAGCTGATCTGGCCGCGGCTGTGTTCGAGCTCGCGCAGTGCGGGCGTATTTGTCTTGCCCAGGATCAGGCCAAGCACGTCGACGCCCTTGTCGTGCAGCTCGGACCACAGCGCTTCGGCGAAGACCATGTCGAATGCCTTGGAGGCACCGTAGGCGACCATGTTGGGTCCGCCGGCCAATCCGGCGCCGGATCCGAAGATGACGATTCCGCCGCTGCCGCGCTGGACCATGGCCGCAGCGAAGTGGTGGCACAGCTGCATCGGCACCATGCAGTTGCGGTGCACCATCGCTTCGGCCGCCGCGATCGAATTGGATAGGAAAGGCTGGTAATTCGGGTCGGCGCCGGCGCAGTACACCAGAAACCCGATCTCCAAGTCGGCGGTGGCCTCGGCGATTGCCGTTGTCGCGCCCGACTGTGCGAGGTCTAGAGCGAGAGTACGGGTTTTGGCCTGCGTCCCGGATTCGATCTCGGCCGCAACCTGGTTGAGCACTTCCTGTCGGCGTGCCAGCAGCACGACGTTGACGCCGCGCTCGGCGAGTCCCGTGGCGAATGCGGCACCCAATCCGTCGGAAGCACCGGCGACGAGCGCCCACGGTCCATACTTGCTGGCAAATGTCACTGGCAGTCCTTACGTTTCGCCGACGGTAGTCAGACGCACCTGGGTGTAGCGCCGGCGTGCAATGCGCCAGCCGTCGGATGTCCGGACGATTTCGTCGTCGTAGAAACCGACCGGGTTGACGCCAGATTTGTTGTCGGCAGCCATGATCAGTCCGTCGATGTAGGTCTGGGCGGCGGCCGTATCGCCGTGGACCGCGATGGCCTGATTGCTCAGCCGGTGCATCGTGTGTCCCGCCATGGCGTGGACCTGTTCCATGAAATCCGCGACGGCGTCGACGCCTTTCCACACGCCGATCTCGCCGTAGTCGAGCTCGCAGTCGTCGGTGAACACGGTGCGGAACAGCGGCCAGTCACGTCGGTCGATGCCGGTCGCGTAGCGCACCAGCAGATCGGAAATGTCTTGGCGGTCTTCGCGTTCAGTCATGCGGCTTCTCCGTTTGGGGTCCGTTCGGATGGACGACGATCCGCGGCGGACCGTCGGACCGCCGCGCGAGGTCGAGCGCGTCGGGCACTTCGTCGAGGGTGATGATCTTGCCCACGCTGGGCAGCGGATCCAGCCGCCCCGCGGCGATGGCGTCCAGAGTCCCGTACCAGTCCTGCGGATGTGGGCCGCCACCGAATTGGATTGTGACGCCTTGACGGGTGGCGGTGGTGATGTCTAGCGTGTCGCCGGTGTACCAGCCACCCGCGCAGTAGATGCGGGTGGCCATCTCGGCGGATTCCACGATGCTCTGGATGAGTCCGGCCGCGCCTACGCACTCGAAAATGACTGCCGGGCCGGGCAATCCGTGTTCGGCGCGAGCTTCCCGGAACGCGTCGAAAACCGACTTCTCGGCCGGATCGACCACGATGTGCGCGCCGAAGCGGTCACGGGCCAGCTCGCGGCGATCGGACTTGAAGTCCGCCACGATAATCGGCTCGACACCGCGGCTGACCAGGGCCGCGACGGCCGAGAGCCCGATCGCGCCGGCGCCGATGACAATGGCGATCTCGCCCGGCTGCATCTGCGCCGAGCGGACATAGAACTCGCCGACGGCGAACGCATCGGTCAGCGCGGCGGCATCGCTGGAGACATCGCCCGAGACGGGCTTGGCCGCCGCTTCCGAAACCACCAGCAGCTCGGCGAAACTCCCCTGCGCTTCGGGGTGCTGACCGATGATCCGCATGCCGCCGGCCCCGCCGTCCACGAGGCGTACCGGCATCGCCGTTACCCTTGTGCCGAGGGCGAACTGGTCGGTGCAACCGGGTCCATGGCCGATGACCTCGCCGACGAACTCGTGGCCGAGCACGATGTCACGGTCGGCGTCGTAGAGCGAGCGGCCGGTCGGGTCGTCAATGGCGAGCTCGGGGTGGTCCATGAAGTGCACGTCGGATGCACAAATCGCGGTGCTCAGCGTCCGCAGCAACAGCTCACCTGTTCCGGGTTCTGGGTCGGATGTCTCGCTGACCTCTAGTCGGCCATTCCTCAACACCACAGCACGCAATGCGCCAGCCTCGTTTTTCTCGAATAATCGATATAAGATCTCGAATGTTCGCTATAACTGTAGAAATCTCGTCGTAAAGGAGTCAAGCGATTCGCGGATCGCCGTCGGCGCCGACCGCCCGGGTACTTGATGTCGTGGAGCTCCTGGCGCGGTCCGGAAACATGCCGCTGCGATTCTCCGATGTCGTGCGCGAGCTCGATCTGACGCAGGCGACGGCACACGCGATCCTGAAGACGCTGTGTGATCGTGGCTGGGCCAGCCGCGACCCGGTCGCGAAGACCTTTACTCTTGGGCCCGCACTCGCCGTCGTGGCTGCGCGGACGGATACCGCTCGCCCACTCGCGCACGCCGCTCGTGACGCCGCGCTGCGACTCTCCCGCGAAGTCGGTTACGCCGGCTCTGTGGTCGAGCGGTTCGGTGATTCGTTGGTGGTCACCGCATTCGAGGGTGACGCCGCCACCCAGCCATCGGGAATACCGGGTGATCGCATCCCGTATGCTCCGCCGTTCGGGGTGGCGCTGGCCGCCTGGGACACCGACGAGGAACAGCGGGCATGGATCCGCCGTGGTGCGGGCAGCAACATTGATCGCACGAAGCGCCTCGAACGCGTATTGGAACACACACGCGAGCGTGGATACGACGTCGACTGGACAACGCCTGCGCTGGCGCAGGCCGTGCAGGTGGTCGGCACGTTGGACAGCAACGAGATGCCGACGCCGGTGCGCCACATCATGGACCAGCTGCTCGTCGAGTTCACCACCATCGGCTTCCTCTCCGACGACAACCCCGGTCGCCGAAAACAGCCCGTAGTCACCATTGCCGCACCGGTTTTCGACCAGCGCCAGCAAGTCGCCCTGATGGTGGCCGTGCATCCGCTGTGCCCCCTCAGCTCGCGGCAGATCCGGGTCATCGGCAACAAGCTCACCGACGAAACGAATGCAATCAGCGCATCGCATCGACATCCGGATCCGGTGGCTGCCCTCGCTGCAAGTAGCGCGTTATGAGACGAGAAGCCATGCCGCATAACTATGTTGTGGACAATCTCGGGGGCTTCGTCGCCGGTGCGGGTCAGGCGGATCTGACCGGGCGGTCCCGGGCGATGTTGAAACGCAATGTGCTGGACAGCATTGCGTGCGCCGTCGGATCACTGGCTGGCGAGCTGATCGCGACGCTGCGCGAGCACACCGAGCAATTCGGCGGCCGTCGCAGCGCGACACTTGTTGGTGGCGGACGCGCATCGGTGGACCAGGCCGCGTTCTTCAACGCGGTGCTGGTGCGGTACCCCGATTTGCTCGACACCTATCTGACGGTGGGAGGACTGTGCCATCCCGCCGACAACTTCGGCGCGGTCCTGGCTGTAGCCGAGCACGTCGACGCCACCGGAGCGGATTTTCTGCTGGCCCTCGCGGTGGCCTACGAGATCCAATGCCGGTTCAGCGCAGAGGTTCCCGTGATGGCGCGCGGGCTCAATCACGCACTGCAGCTGGCGATGTCGGTGGCTGCGGGGTCGGCAAAGCTGCTCGGACTGGACGCCGAACAGACCGCCAACGCGATCGCCGCGTCCGCAGCCGACAACGTGTCGCTTGCCGGCGTGCACGCCGAACCGGTGTCGAATTGGAAGGGCATCTCGCCCGCCATCACCGGCATGCGCGCTGTCTATACAACGATGTTGGCCGGCCGCGGCGTCACAGGGCCCAAGTCGCTGTTCGAAGGCCCGCAGGGTTTGGTGCAGCTCTTCGATCAGCCCATCGATTTCCACACCGCTGACCGCGGACTCACCGCCGTCGAACAGACCTACCTCAAGCAGTACTGCTCACTCATTCACGGGCAGGTCATCATTGATGCGGTGCTGGCGATCCGCACCGAGAACAATCTGCGCGGCGACGATGTCGCCCGGGTGAACCTCGAGGTCTTTCAGGGCGCTTACGACTTTGCCGGTGGGGGAGCATATGGCGAAAAGGACCACCCGTGGACCAAGGAGCAGGCCGACTACAACCTCAAGTACCTCAGTGCGGTCGCACTCCTCGACGGCGGCGTGGGACCCGAACAGCTTGAAACCGAACGCGTCCAGCGCGCCGACGTCCAGGGCCTGCTGGCACGGGTCGAAGTCAAGCCCGCGGCCGACCTGACCGCGGACTACCCGCAACGCACCGCGGCCCGGGTGCACGTGATCACCCGCGCCGGGCGGGAATTCAGCCGCGAAGAGTCCGATTACGAGGGATCGCCCACCCGGCCGATGTCCTGGGAACGTGTCGTGGAGAAGTTCCACTGGCTTGCCGAGCCGTTCTGCGACGAGGCGTTGCGCACCGACATCGTCGCCGCGGTCGACCACATCGACGAGATTCCCGTCGCCGAGCTGACCGGCCTGCTGGGCGCGGCGAGCCGCGTCGCCCTACGCCCCCGCAGCAGGGTACGACTCTGAGTTGCGCAGCGCGTCCCCTTGCGTCGTTTGCTGCCCGCACTGGATGATCGGCTCGTGGCAAGTGCGAAAAATGGCGGCATCAACCGGTGGGAATTGGTCACCTGCGCCCTCGGCGGGCACGTCACCTATGCGCCCGACGAGGAGGCACTCGCCGACCGGCTGAGCGGCAAAACGGGACTGGGCGAAGTCTGGCGCTGCCTGCGTTGCGGAGAGTTCACCCTCGGCGAACCCCACGCACACGGCCACGCCGACGACGCGCCGATGATCATGCGCGGCAAGGCTTTGCGCCAGGCCGTCATCATTCGCACGCTGGCGGTCGAACGCTTGTTTCGGGCGGTGGTGATCGCGCTCGCGGCCTACGCGGTCTGGAAGTTTCGCGGTGCGCGCGGTGCCATCCAGGCCACGCTGGATCGCGACCTGCCGATCTTTCGCGCCGCCGGATTCAAGGTCGACCAGATGACGATCGTGCACGAGCTGGAAAAGGCGCTGGCCGCCAGGCCATCCACACTGGCCCTGCTGACCCTGATGCTGGCGGCCTACGCGCTACTGGAGGTCGTCGAAGGCGTCGGCCTGTGGTTGCTGAAACGCTGGGGTGAGTACTTCGCGGTGATAGCCACCTCGGTCTTTTTGCCGCTGGAAATCCATGACTTGGCCAAGGGCATCACGATGACTCGCCTGGTGACCTTCACCATCAATGTGGCCGCGGTGATCTATCTGCTGGTGTCGAAGCGGTTGTTCGGTCTGCGGGGTGGCCGAAAAGCCTACGACGAGGAACGACGTGGCGAGCAACTGCTGGATGTCGAGCGCGCCGCCGTGACGAACTGACGCCCCGCTCGTCAAGCAGGGGGCTGACTCGCCGAGATTGCAGACAGGGCGACGTTTCTCGGCGTGTCTTCGCTGCCATTTAAGTGTCGCGCGGCGGCGGGTCGACCTTGGGATGGATGAAGATGCCCTCCGCTTCGACCGTCGGGCCGTCGTCGTCGGCGATGAGGCCGGTGGCGAATGTTTTCGGGCCATCCACGCGCTCGACATGAGCCTCTGCGCGCAACGCCCGCCCGAGCTCTGTCTTGCGCAGATAGCGCAGGATCAGGGTGCCGGTGTAGGCGGGTCGATGCGGCTGGTGCGCCGTCGCGCCCAGCACGTGGTCGAGGATCAGCGCGCACACGCCGCCGTGGACATGGCCGGGCGGGCCTTCGTAGGGTACGCCGAGAACGAATTCGGACCACACCCGTCCGTCGGGCTCGTGGTGTATCACCAGGGGCGGCGCGACCGGATTGCGCAGGCCGATCACGGCGTTGCCCCAGGCAATGGTGCGACGACGACGTCCAGACGCCCCAGTTGCGCGAAGCCGGCATCGACCGCGGCCGTAACGGCATCGAGGTCGCTGACGTCGGCCAGGCCCGTCGCACAGCTCCGGCCACGCTTTTCGATTTCGGTTGCCAGATCGCGCAATTCGCCGGCAGCGTCCGCAAAGTCGAGCGCGATCACGTCGGCCCCTTCGTCGGCGAACCGCGTGCAGTGCGTGCGTCCGGTGCCGCGGGCGGCCCCAGTGACCAAGACGACCTTGTCGAGCAATCCGGTCATCACGACGTCTTGATCAGATCGAAGCCCTTGTAACCGGCGTCGGCGATCTCCGCGCAAATGTCGTTGTACGTCGCGAAGCCACCGATGAACAGCATGAAAACCCGCGGCTTTCCAGGAACATTGGCGCCCAGGTACCACGAATTGGCTTTGATGAACAGCGACGCATCGGCGCGTCGGGCCAATTCGGCGACCCAGCCGTCCACGGCGTCGCGCGTCGGTTCCATTGCGGCGTAACCGTGGTTGTCGAGATGGGCGATGGCATCGGCGATCCAGTTCACGTGCGCCTCGGCGTGCAGCACCATGTTCGCCAGCACCGCTGGTGCTCCCGGACCCGAAATCACGAACAGATTGGGAAACCCGTCGACACCCAGTCCCAGATACGTACGGGGGCCGTGCTCCCAGTAGTCGCGCAGCACGGTGCCGTCGCGGCCGACGATGTCGATCTTGGCCAGTGCGCCGGTCAGCGCATCGAAACCAGTTGCCAGCACAATCACGTCGAGGTCGTAATGTGCGTCGGTGGTGTTGATTCCCGCGGCGTCGACGGATTCGATCGGGGTGTCCCGCACGCTGATCAGCGACACGTTGGGCCTGTTGAAAGTCTGAAAGTAGTTGCTGTCTGTGCAGATTCGCTTGGTGCCGATGGGATGGTCATTGGGAATCAACAGGTCGGCGGTCGCCGGGTCATCGATGATGGCCCGGATCTTCTCCTCGTAGAACTTGCGCGCCTCGTCGTTGGCCGTCATGTCGGCCGTCTGATCCGGGAATGTCTTGGAATACAGCACACCGCCTAGCTGCCAACGCTTTTCGTACGCAGCGCGGCGCTCCTCGGGGGTGAACTCCATGGTCGGTTTGGATGCGGTGATGTGCGGTGATCCGCCGCCGCTGCGCCATGACAGCCGACGCCGCTCGGCGTAGCCCGCTTTGATGTCGTCCATCTCCTCGGCGGACAACGGCCTGTTCCCCGCCGGGATGCTGTAGTTGGGGGTCCGCTGGAAGACGTAGAGGTGCGCGGCCTGCTCGGCGATGATCGGAATCGATTGAATGCCAGAGGATCCGGTGCCGATGACCGCCACCCGCTTACCGGTGAAGTCGACGTTGTGGTGGGGCCAGTGCGCGGTGTGGTAGATCTCACCGGCGAAGGTGTCCAGGCCGCTGAAGCTCGGGGTCAGTGCGGCGGAGAGTGGCCCGGTCGCCATCAGGCAGAACCGCGCCGTGAGGACCTCGCCGTCGTCGGTGGTGACCGTCCAGCGCAGTGTCGCCTCGTCCAGCACCGTCGAGACGACCCGGGTGTTGAAGGCGGTGTCCCGGCGCAGGTCGAGTTTGTCGGCGACCCAGTTCAGGTAGCGCAGTATCTCGGTCTGGGTGGCGTATTTCTCGGTCCAGTTCCACTCCTGCTGCAATTCGTCGGAGAACGAGTAGCAGTAGTCGACGCTTTCGACGTCGCAGCGCGCACCCGGGTACCGGTTGTAGTACCACGTGCCGCCCAACTCGGGCGCGGCCTCGAGCACCCGCACCGAGAGCCCTTGGCTGCGCAGCTTGTGTAGCGCGTAGAGGCCGGCGAATCCGGCGCCCACCACCACTGCGTCGAGAAGCTGATCGCCGGCGTTGTCCACAAGAGTCACCGTAGGTGTTCTGTCATCCGCGGCCCAGCCCCGTCCCGGTCACCGGGACCGTCGGCTCATGCATCCTCGAGTTTTGGCTCGAGTTTTGACCCGCTCACCGGGATGACGGTGAGTCGCGGCGCGGACTGCGGTAGACCATATCTACGCCCACAGAGTAAGGACGGCAGTATGAGCGAACGTGTTATCGACCGGGTTATGGCCTTGGCCGACCAGTTGCGGGAACAGGCGGCGGAAGCCGAGAAGATCGGCCGGCTCACCGACGACACCGTCAAGCTCATGAAAGGGGCCGGACTGATCCGGCTGCTGCAGACCAAGCAGTACCGCGGGTTTGAGGCCCACCCCCGCGAGTTCGCCGAGACGGTGATGGCCACCGCGGCACTGGACCCGGCCGCCGGCTGGATCGTCGGCGTGGTGGGTGTGCACCCCTACCAGTTGGCTTACGCGGACCCGAAAGTGCCCGCCGAGATATGGGCCGACGACGTCGACACCTGGATGGCCTCCCCGTACGCGCCGCAGGGCGTGGCCAAGCCCATTGACGGGGGGGCCGGTGGCTATATCTTCAACGGCCGCTGGCAGTTCAGCTCGGGCACCGACCATTGCGACTGGATCATCCTGGGCGCGATGCTCGGCGACGACAAGGGCATCCCGCTGATGCCGCCCCAGATGTTGCACATGATCCTGCCCCGCAAAGACTACGAGATCGTCGAAGACTCGTGGAATGTCATGGGGCTGCGGGGAACCGGCTCCAAGGATGTCATCGTCAAGGACGCGTTCGTCCCGGCCTACCGGACCATGGATGCGACGAAGGTGATGGACGGCACCGCCCAGCGTGAGGCCGGCATGACCGAGCCGTTATATCTGATGCCGTGGTCGACGATGTTCCCGCTGGGCATCTCCGCGGCGACCATCGGCATCGCCGAGGGAGCGCTCGCCGCGCACCTGGACTATCAGCGGGAGCGCGTCGGCGCCACGGGAACCGCGATCAAGGACGACCCCTACGTCATGTACGCCGTCGGCGAGGCGGCAGCCGACATCAATGCCGCCCGCCAGGAGCTGCTGGCCAATGCCGACCGCATCTACGACCTGGTCGCTGCCGGCAAGGAGGTGTCGTTCGCGGACCGCGCGGCCGGTCGCCGCACTCAGGTCCGCGCGGTGTGGCGCGCGGTGTCGGCGGTCGACGAGATCTTCGCCCGGTCGGGCGGCAACGCGGCGCGGATGGACAAACCGTTGCAGCGGTATTGGCGCGATGTGCATGTCGGGCACATGCATGCCATCCATGTCCCCGGTACCACGTACCACGCGTCGGCGCTGAGTTCGCTCGGCGTCGAGCCGCCGGAAGGTCCCCTAAGGGCCCTGATCTAGGAGAACGCTTTCATGAGCGACCTGAAAAGCCTTGGCTACATCACTATTTCGACCAATGACATCGACCGCTGGCGGCAGTTCGCCTTCGGTGTCCTGGGCTTCGCCGAGGGCAAGGGACCCGACCCGTCGGCGTTGTATTTGCGGATGGACGAGCGCCCGGCGCGGCTCATCGTGGTGCCGGGCGAGACCGACCGGGTGCTTACGGTCGGGTGGGAAGTGCGCGATCACCCGGGTCAGCAGCGGGTCAAAGCTGCCCTCGATGGTGCCGGGGTGCCGTTCAAACAGCTGTCCACGGAAGAGACCGAGACCCGCCGCGTGGAAGAGGCGATCGCCTTCGAGGACCCGGCCGGCACCACACTCGAGGTGTTTCACGGTGCGGTGCTCGACCACAGCCCGGTGATCACCCCGTTCGGCGCGAAATTCGTTACGGGCGACCAGGGCATGGGCCACGTCGTCGTGCCGGCCACCGATCCCAACGGGCTTTTCGACTTCTACACCGAGGTTCTCGGATTCCGCTCCCGCGGCGCGTTCCGGGTGCCGCTGCCGAAAGAGTTCGGCCCGGTGCGGGTCCGCTTCCTCGGCATCAACGAACGCCACCACAGCCTGGCGATCGTCCCGGCCGCGAACCAGCGAGACCCACGCCTGGTGCACATCATGGTGGAGGTCGACACCCTCGACGCCGTGGGTCAGGCCCTGGATCGCATCAACGCCGAGGGCTTCCAATTATCATCCACGCTGGGCCGGCACACCAACGACAAGATGGTCTCGTTCTACGTCCGCGCGCCCGGTGATTGGGACATCGAGTTCGGCACCGATGGCATGCGGGTAGACGAAAACTATTACACCGCAGAGGAAATTACCGCCGACAGCTACTGGGGCCACCAGTGGGTCGGTGAGATGCCCGCGGCAATGCGGCTGTGACCGGCGACCGGGACGTCAAACCCGTTCCGGCCGCGTCAATCACGGCCTGGGACGACGAAGCCGACGTCGTCATCGCCGGCTACGGGGTCGCGGGTGCCGCCGCGGCGGTCGAAGCCGCTCGCGCCGGCGCCGATGTCCTGGTGGCCGAACGCACCGGGTCCTGGGGCGGTGCGGCGGCGATGGCGGGCGGGTTCATCTACCTCGGTGGTGGCACCGCGCTGCAAAAGGCTTGTGGTTTCGACGATTCCGTCGACAACATGGCGGCGTTCCTCAACGTTGCGATGGGTCCCGGCGCCGACACCGACCGGATCGCCGACTATTGCGCCGGCAGCGTCGCGCACTTCGACTGGCTGGTCGGCTGCGGTGTGCCGTTCAAGGAGGAGTTCTTCTCCGAGCCGGGCTGGGAACCCATGGGCGATCAGGGCCTGATGTACAGCGGCGGCGAAAATTCGTTCCCCTTCAACACAATTGCCATGCCTGCCCCGCGCGGGCATGTGCCGCAGATGCAGAACAAGAAGCAGGGCGAAGCCAGCGCCGGCTACATGCTGATGAAGCCGCTCGTCGAGACGGCCACCGCGGCCGGCGCCCGGGCGCTCTACGACGTGCGCGTGCAGTCGCTGGTCGTGGACTCCGACGGCCGGGTGGTTGGGCTGCGCGCCCGTCGCTACGGCACCGAGCTGGTGATTCGCGCACGCACCGGCGTTGTGCTCGCGGCGGGCAGCTTCGCTTACAACGACGCGATGGTCGCGCAGTATGCGCCGCGGATCGCCGGACGCCCGGCCGCGTCGATCGAGCAGCACGACGGGCAGGCGATCCGGATGGCGCAGGCGCTGGGAGCCGACCTGGCCCACATGGACGCCACCGAGGTCGCCATCTTCATCGACCCTCAACAACTGGTGCGCGGCATCCTGGTCAACGGCCGTGGTCAGCGCTACGTCGCCGAGGACACCTACCCGGGCCGTATCGGTCAGCTCACGCTCTACCAGCAGGACAATACGGCGTACCTGATCATCGACAGCGACGCCCAGGACGAAGCGATGAACTCGTGGTCGCCCAAGTTCATGCTGCGGCCGGCGACCTGGGTGGCCGACACCGTCGCCGACCTGGAACGCGACATGGGCCTGGCACCCGGTTCGCTGCAGGCGACCGTGGTCGCCTACAACGAGGGCGCCGCGCGCGGTGAGGACCCACTGCTGCACAAGAAGTCCGAGTGGCTCAAGCCGATCGGCTCCCCGGTCGGCGCGATCGACCTGCGCGAGAACACCGGCGGGTTCACCCTGGGCGGCCTGCGGACCTCGTTGGATGCCGAGGTGCTGCATGTGAGCGGCGAGCCGATTCCCGGGCTCTTCGCCGCGGGCCGGTCCACGGCCGGATTGGCAGCCTGGGGTTACGCCAGCGGCATCTCACTCGGAGACGGCAGCTTCTACGGTCGCCGCGCTGGCCGCTCCGCGGCCCGAAACTAGCCGCGAACAGTAGCTCCTATGTCAAGCGGCGGTGCGTTGGGCGGTCTGGTGGTCGGCCTTGAGGGCTTGGAAGACGGTGTGCGATAGACGGCGTTTGAGGCAGCGCAGGGCGTCTTTCTTGGTTTTTCCTTCGCTGATCAGCTTGCGGTAGTAGTTCTGTCCGCGGCCGGGATGAGCGATCTGGGTGATGGCGATCCGGTATAGCGCGGCATTGAGTTGGCGGTTGCCCGAGCGAGATAGTCGGACCCGGCCGGCGGACTCACCCGACCAGACCGGGATGGGTGCTACCCCGGCGTGGTAGGCAAAGGCGGCCTCGCTTTTGAAACGAGTCACTCCGGCGGCTTCTCCGACGATCTTGGCCGCGGTCAGCCCCGCGCAGCCAAACACCTCTAGCAGCGTTGGTGCGACCTGGCGGGCGCGGTCGCTGATGCGCTTGGCCAAGATGTTGCTCTCGGCGGTGAGCCGGATGATGTCGGCCAGCTCGGCGCGGGCCATCTCGCCCACCATCGCGGCCACGGTGTCCAGCCACACCTGCAACGCCTGCTGATGTTTGGCCGTATCCAGCGAGCCTGGCTGCCGCTCAGGGTCGAGTTCATGGACATACCAGCGCAACCTATTGATCGCCGCAGTGCGTTGGGCCACAAGGGTTTCGCGGCGATCAGTGAGCAACTTCAACTCGCGCGAGATTTCATCATGGCAGGCCACCGGCAGGTCGGGTTCACGCAGCACCGCTCGCGCCACCGACAGCGCATCAATGGGATCAGACTTGCCCCGGGTACGCGCACACTTGCGGGTCTGGTGGGACAGCTTGGTAGGCACCCGCACCACCTTCTGCCCCGCGCTGAGCAGATCACGCTCCAGACGCGCCGACATGTTGCGGCAGTCCTCGATGCCCCATATCAGCTCGCTGCCGAACTGTTCATGGGCCCACATGATCGCCTTGAGATGCCCGGCGCTGGTCGCCTTGACCGTCTTCTCGCCCAGCTCGCGCCCCACCTCACTGACGGCAACGAAAGTGTGCGTGCGCTTGTGCACATCGGCTCCAACAACAACCATGGAGGTTGCCTCCTTCACTTTTTACAGGGGTGTTGAGGTTGGGCCGGCCGGCGGACACATCTCAGTCGGGGCGAATGCCACGCTCCTATCAAGTCACGCCGGTCGGTCCGTCTCACCTGGTGCCGGCACTACCGCTCCAAGCCAACCCGAAGGCGACAGACACAAAATGAGCCAAACACCAGGTGATCCAGACCCAACCACCGCAACGCGGCAATGTCACCCTGACACTGAGACATAAAAGCCCCCATTTCGGCATGAAATTAGGGGCTTTTGTGTCTCAGTGCAGCTAAATCCAGACGCCCTTGCCCACCGCGACCACGCCCCCGGCGCTGATCGCGAACCGCTCGCGGTCCTTCTCCAGGTCCACGCCAACCATCTCGCCGGGCCCGACGACGACGTTCTTGTCCAGGATCGCGTGCCGCACCACCGCGCCGCGGCCGACCCGAACGCCGGGCATGATCACGCTGCCCTCCACGATCGCGCCGTCGTCGACCACGACATTCGACGACAGCACCGAGTTGCGCACCGAGGCCGCCGAGATGATGCTGCCGGCACCGACCACCGACTCCTGAGCCGAACCGCCGTTGACGAACTTCGCCGGCGCCAGGTTCTCCGATGCGCCCAGGATCGGCCAGCGCTTGTTGTACAGGTTGAACACCGGATGCACCGACACCAGGTCCATGTGCGCGTCGTAGAACGCGTCCAGCGTCCCGACGTCACGCCAGTAAGCCCGGTCGCGGTCGGTGGCACCGGGCACGTCGTTGTCGCTGAAGTCGTAAACCGTGGCCATCCCGTCGTCGACCAGGCGCGGGACGATGTCGCCACCCATGTCGTGATCGGAATGGTCCTCGTCGGCGTCGGCGCGAATCGCGTCGATGAGCACCTTGGTGGTGAAGATGTAGTTGCCCATCGAGACGAACGTGGCGCCGGGGTCGTCCGGGGTCCCCGGCGGTTCCAGTGGTTTTTCGACGAAACCGCGGATGCGGCCGGAGTCGTCGGCGTCGATGCACCCGAACGCGTGCGCCTCCGAGCGCGGCACCCGAATGCCGGCCACCGTCGCTCCGGCTCCGCTCTCGATATGGAACCGGACCATCTGCTCGGGATCCATCCGGTACACGTGATCGGCGCCGAAAACGACTATGTAGTCAGGGTCTTCGTCGTAAATCAGGTTCAGCGACTGATAGATCGCGTCGGCCGAGCCGGTGTACCAGCGCGGGCCCAGGCGCTGCTGCGCCGGCACCGGAGTGATGTACTCGCCCGCCAGACCGGACAACCGCCAATTCTGCGAAATGTGACGGTCCAGTGAATGCGACTTGTATTGCGTGAGAACGCAGATCCTCAGGTAGCGGGCGTTGACGAGATTGGACAGCACGAAATCGATCAGGCGATAGGCGCCACCGAAGGGAACCGCGGGTTTGGCCCGGTCCGCGGTGAGCGGATACAACCGCTTGCCCTCACCGCCGGCCAGGACAATGCCCAGCACGTGTGGCGGCGCTTCCCTCATGGGTCAAACCTATCGGCAGCCGGGTGCCACTGCCAGGGGGAAACGCCCAAACGCCCTGTCCCGATGGGCTAAAACGGCCGCCCAGTCGAGCCAAATTTGGCGGCTCCTGCCCGTCTCGGCTGGCGAGTCGCGTCGTCGTCCCGTTACGGTGCGGAGTATGCGGGTGGCGATGATGACTCGGGAGTACCCTCCGGAAGTCTACGGCGGGGCCGGCGTACACGTCACCGAACTGGTTGCGCAGCTGCGCCGCCTGTGCGCGGTCGACGTGCACTGCATGGGCGAGCCCCGCCCCGGCGCCTTCGCCCATCAGCCCGACCCGCGGCTGCAAGGCGCCAACGCCGCGCTGTCCACCTTGTCATCGGACCTGGTGATGGCCAATGCGGTGTCGGCGGCCACCGTGGTGCACTCCCACACCTGGTACACCGGCATGGCCGGGCATCTGGCCGCAATGATCTATGACATTCCCCATGTGCTGACCGCGCATTCCCTTGAGCCGCTGCGGCCGTGGAAGGCCGAGCAACTCGGAGGCGGCTATCGGGTTTCGACATGGGTGGAGCACACCGCCATGCTGGGCGCCGACGCCATCATCGCGGTGAGTAACGGCATGCGCGAGGACATGCTGCGGGTCTACCCGACCCTGGACCCGAGCCTGGTGCACGTCATCCGCAACGGGATCGACACCGACGTGTGGTACCCGGCCGGGCCCGTGGGCACCGGCTCCGTGCTGGCCGAGCTCGGGGTGGACAAAAGCCGGCCGATCGTGGCGTTCGTCGGGCGGATCACCCGGCAGAAAGGCGTCGCCCACCTGGTAGCGGCCGCGCACCAGTTCAGCCCCGAGGCGCAGTTGGTGCTGTGCGCCGGCGCGCCCGACACCCCGGAGATAGCCGAGGAAGTGCGGACCGCGGTGGCCGGCCTGGCCCGCAGCCGCACCGGCGTGTACTGGATCCGGGACATGCTGCCCATCGGCAAGCTACGTGAAATACTTTCGGCGGCAACGGTTTTCGTGTGCCCGTCGGTGTATGAGCCGTTGGGAATCGTGAACCTCGAGGCGATGGCCTGCGCCACCGCGGTGGTGGCCTCCGACGTCGGCGGGATACCCGAAGCGGTCGCCGATGGGGTCACCGGGTCGCTGGTGCACTACGACGGCGACGACCCGGTGGGTTACCGGGCCAGGTTGGCCGAGGCGGTCAATGAGCTGGTCGCCGACCCCGAAAGAGCGGGGCGCTACGGGCGCGCGGGACGTCAGCGCTGCATCGAGGAATTCTCCTGGGCGCAGGTCGCCGAGCAAACGCTGAACATCTACCGGAAGGTGTGCGCGTAACCCCGTGTCGGGGGGTTAGCTGGTGACGCCCCTGAGTTCGTCGCCGAGCGCGGCCGCTTCGTCAGGCGTGAGCTCGACGACGAGTCGACCGCCGCCTTCCAGTGGTACCCGCATCACGATGCCGCGCCCCTCCTTTGTTGCTTCCAGAGGACCGTCGCCGGTCCGGGGCTTCATCGCCGCCATCGAGTGCTCCCTCCAGATTTGAGCTGACCCGCGGTCGCGGACCTGGTCGGCGCCGAGCATGCCCCGCCAGTGGATTCCCAGCCATACCCGACATTGAACTGCCAAATCACCCCCCCATTGTTCCCTATCGAGGCCGATAGGTGCACAAAGACCCGTTAAGTCGCGCTTCACCGTGCCTCACCGCGTCACTGGGGCCACCCAGCAGTCGCGGATGTGGTCGTCGACCATCCCAGTCGCCTGCATCAGCGCATAGGCGGTGGTGGGGCCGACGAAGCGGAACCCGAGGCGTTTCAATTCGCGCGCCATCGCTTTCGATTCGGTACTGGCCGAGGGGATTTCGGAACCGTCGGCGGGGCGGGGCCGCGGTGGCGGCGCGAACGACCACAGCAGCCCGGACAGGTCGTCGGGGGATCCCAGGTCGGCGGCCGCACGCGCGTTGGCGATGGTCGCCTCGATCTTGGCCCGGTTGCGGACGATTCCGTCATCGGCCAGCAGCCGCTGCACATCGGCATCGCTAAAGCGGGCCACCTTCTCGACGTCGAACCCGGAGAACGCGCGCCGGAAATTATCCCGCTTACGCAGGATGATCAGCCACGACAGGCCGCTCTGAAAGGCCTCCAGGCTCATCCGCTCGAACAACGCCACCCCATCGTGCAGCGGGCGGCCCCACTCCTGGTCGTGATAGTCGCGGTACAGCTCGGCGTGGGGCCCGGAACGAAGTCCCGCCCAGCCGCAGCGGATCAGGCCGTCGTCGTCCATCAGGCTTGCGGCGTGGAAACCCCCTTTGGCCAGGGGAGAAAACGCCGCTTCCCTCCTTACAGCGCGTTGTCGGTGGTGCTGCCTAGGTTTTCGATGTGGGCAGGTTTCGGTTGCTTCCCAGTGTCGAGCAGGCGGCGGTATTGGTCGAGCACTGTCGTCATGCTCGGTTTGTGTGGAATCTTGCCGTGGAGCAGCAGCAGCACTGGCAGCCGGGCCGCCAGCCGCCCCGCTACCACGAGCAATGTGCCCAGTTGACAGCGGCACGCACGGAATACGATTGGCTGGCGGCCGGGTCGCAGACCGTGCAGCTTCAAGCGTTGCGCGACTTCGCCCAAGCGATGCGCAACTTTTTTCACGGCACCCACCGTCGCCCCACGTGGCGCAAAGCGGGCAAGCATGAAGGATTCCGGCAGGTCGGAGTCTAACCGCGCCACATCACACGGCTCAACCGCCGCTACGGACAGGTCTGGATACCCAAGGTCGGATGGGTGCGCTTCCGCTGGACCCGCGCCATCGCCGACACCGTGAAGTCCTACCGAGTCACCTTGGATCGCTCGGGGCGCTGGCACATCGCTTTTGCCGCCATCCCCGACCCCATCGCGGGCCCCGGTGATGGCAGCGTGGTGGGCATCGATCGCGGCGTGGCGGTCTCGGTTGCCCTGTCCAGCGGGCAGCTGCTGCGGGTTTCTGGCCTTCGCGCCAGCGAAACCCAGCGGCTGCGCCGATTGCAGCAGCGGCTGGCCCGGGCGCAGCGCGGATCTCAGCGGCGCGCACGAACAAGGCTGGCCATTGCGCGGTTGCGTGCCCGTGAAACAGATCGCCGCCGTGACTGGGTGGAAAAGACCACCAGCGAGGTGGCGCGCCGCTTCGACACCATCCGCGTCGAGGACTTGAACGTGCGCGCCATGACCCGCTCGGCGCGCGGGACACGTGAACACCCGGGCACCCGCGTCGCGCAGAAACGGGGCCTCAACCGCCAGATCAGCCGCCAAGGGTGGGGACTGCTGGTGGCCCGGCTGCAGCACAAGGCCTCGGGACGGCTGGAATTCGTCCCGGCGGCGTACACGTCGCAACGATGCTCTTACTGCGGGCACATCGCGCCCGAAAACCGCAAGAGCCAAGCGGTTTTCCAGTGCGTCGCCTGCAGTGCCGGCCGTGCAACGCGGACGTCAACGCCGCACGCAACATCGCCGCCGGACGGGCGGTGACAGCACGGGGAGACCTCGGCGCTAGCCGGTCTGCGAACCGTGAACCTCAACCTTGCTCTCCTGCCGCCTAGGTGAGACGGAGAAGGGTTGGAATCCACCGGCTTAAACCGGTGGAGGACGTCAATACTTGTCCTTCTCGGCGTCCTCAGGTTCCACCGCGTCGTGCTCGGTTTCGGGGGCCGGCGCGGCCTGCAGCGCCGCCAGCTGCCCACGCAGCGCCTCGAGCTCCCGACCGAGCCGGTCCAGCACCCAGTCCACTTCGCTGGTCTTGTAGCCGCGCAGCACCTGAGTGAACTTGACGGCGTCGACGTCGGCGCCGGTGACCCCGAACGCCGGCAGCACCGTCGCCGTCGTCCCCTTCGGCAGCGGCGGTAGCTGCTCACCGCGGCCGAACAGCAGGCTGCCGGCGCCGAACAGCACAATCGCCACCAGGACGAGAACCACCAGGTAGAGCAACACCAACGCCACGGGAACGATATTGCCCTAACGCGGCCGCAACCCGTTCATCGGCGGCCGGTCCACCAGCGACACCGGCGACGTGCGCTGGGTATAGCTTCCCGAGCCCCCTGGGCCGTCGGGGCCGTCGGGGCCGTCGAGGCCGTCGAGGCCGTCGGCGAAGAATTGGGTCAGCCCGACGCCCGAGTCGGGGATGCCGCACCGCGACAGCAGGGTCGCGATGACCTGGCGGCTCATCACGCCCAGCTCCGCCAGCGGCCGGTTGCGGTGCGCCCGCACACCGAGGTTGACCTGCGCGATCGCGTCCAGGCCCAACCGGTCGAACGTGTCGACCAGCAGGCCGATCTCCACGCCGTAGCCCGGGGCGAACGGCAGCGACATCAGCAGTTCCCGAGTGGCCGCGTACTCGCCACCGAGCGGCTGCAGCACGCAGCCCAGCTCCGGCCGCAGCGCCGCCAGCAGAGGCCGCGCCACCAGCTCGGTGACCCGCCCGCCCCCGGTGGCACCCGCGCCGCCACTCGCGTCGCTGACATTCAGCGGCCGCCGATAGAAGCTTTTGACCAGGTGGATGCCGTCGCCGGTGAGCAGCGGGCCGACCAGCCACGGCACGAACATCGGGTGCGGGTTGATCAGGTCGGAGTCGACGAACACCACGATGTCGCCGCTGGTGGCCGCCAGTGAGCGCCACAGCGCCTCGCCCTTGCCGGGCCGCGACGGGACCTCCGGCAACGCCTGCTCGCGGCTGACGACGCGGGCGCCTGCGGCGATGGCCCGAATCTCGGTCTCGTCTGTGGAACCCGAGTCGAGCACGATCAGCTCGTCGACCAGGCCCCCACGGTCCCGGACCAGGGGCGAGATGCTGTCGATCACCGACTCGATGGTTTCTTCCTCGTCGAGAGC
>NZ_JBKQQD010000093.1:0-18644 GCF_052144515.1 Mycobacterium sp.
CGACGCCGGCATCGGCGCCCGCGTCCGCGCCGGCATCGGCATCGGCACCCGCGGCCGGCACCGCCAGTTTCGGCTATATGGTGTCCGGCGGTGGACCTGACGAGGGGGAAGGCCCGACGCTGATCGGTCGTGGCAAGGCCGCAGCGCCGGCGGCGGATATCGTCGCGGCGGCCGCAGCCCCGGCGCGGGCATCAACGCAGGAGCGATCGCGGCGACGCCGACAGGCCGTGATGAGGGGTCGCGGCCACGAATACATGGACGCCGACCCCGATCTGGACGCGCCGGACAGCGCCCCCGCCGCGACAGCTGCCTCAAACCGGGGCGCCGGGCCGTTGGGATTCACCGGGACGGTGCCCAAAGCCGACACGGTCCGCCCGGAAGGATTGATCGCTCTGGCTACTGGCTTCGGCGCCGGACCGACCGCGCCGAGACTGCCGCAAACCTGGGGCAGCGACCCCAACGACGAATCACCAGGAGACGGTGGGCCGCAGGATCCCGGGCAGACAGAAGAGCGAGACAAATAAGCTTGCTTCGAGGAGGGAGGGGGCAGCGTGTCACTTCTGGTCGTGACGCCCGAGTCGTTGGTGTCGGCGGCAGCGGATTTGCACAGCATCCGTTCGGCGCTGGATACGGCGCATACGACGGCCGCCGCTGGAACCACCGAGCTGATGGCTGCCGGCGCCGATGAGGTATCGGCGGCGGTGGCGGCACTATTTGCCGAGTACGGCCAGGAGTTTCAGGCGCTCAGCGTGCAGGCCGGCGCGTTTCATCAACAGTTCGTTCAGGCGCTGAGTGCGGGGGCTGGATCGTATCTGGCCGCGGAGGCGCTGAACGCGTCGCCGTTGCAGACGGCGCGGGGCGACTTGCTCGCTGCGATCAACGCACCCACCGAGGCGCTGTTGGCGCGTCCGCTGATCGGCAATGGAGCAATCGGGACGGCCGTCAGCCCTGCACCCGCCAGCGTCGCCACGCTGATCATGGGCGGCACCGGCAACCCCGTCCCAAACAGCACCTATCTGACCAACATCTACAACACCTACATTTCGCCGCTCATCGCCCCCGAGACCGCCATCCCGACCGGTTTAACAACCCCCGAGCAGGGCTGGCCGCTGACCGGTCTGCACAGTTTGACCTTCGATACGTCGGTTGCTCAGGGACTCCAGATTCTGAAGCAGGCGATTGCAGCCCAACCGTCGGGCACACAAACCGTCGTGTTCGGGTTCTCCCAAAGCGCCACCATCGCCACCAACTACCTACAAGGCATCGCCAACGGTTCCATCCATGCACCGCCCCCGTCCGATTTGAGATTCGTACTGGCCGGTGATCCCAACAATCCCGACGGCGGCTTGTTCGAACGCTTCGCCGGGTTCTACATCCCCGGCTTCAACGAGACATTCAACGGGGCGACACCCGATCTGGCCTACCCGACGTCCATCTACACCATCCAATACGACGGCTACGCCGACTTCCCCCGCTACCCGCTCAACTTCCTGGCAGACGCCAACGCCATTGCCGGCATCTACTACGACCACCTGCTGAGTCCGATTCCCGGATACGAGAGCCTCACGCCCCAGCAGATTGCGACAGCGGTCGTCGAGCCGGTGTCCCCCGGGGCTACCGGCGATACCACCTACTACATCGTTCCCACCCAGAACCTGCCGCTGCTGCGGCCGCTGGACTTGCCGCAGCCGCTGCTCAACTTGATTCAGCCGGACTTGCGGGTGCTCATCGACATGGGCTACGGCGACATCGGCGGAGCCAATACCGAGTATGCGAATCTTCCCACCCCGGCCAGCCTGTTCCACCTGGTCAACCCGGTCACCCTCGGCACCGACCTGGCCAGGGGAGCTGCACAAGGCGTGCAGGCCGACTTGGTGTTGGCTGGAGTGCTGCCGCAGGCCGACATGCCCGACACCTACCCGTTCGTTCCGTCTCTAGATCCGGGTCTATCGATTAACCTGGGTCAGCCCAGCGTCACTGCGGTGTCCGCGGTGACGAGCGGCCTCGGCTCTCTGCTGCGCGCTCTGAATATCCCGCCGTTCGGGAGTGGTTGAGCGCGCCCGACGTGATCCCCACACAACGGGAACGACAACGGTTGACCACCCTCTGCAGTTCGGTATCCACTGTGGACAGCCGTCGGCGTGACCCCGCAACAGCGGCTGCTGTAGTTGCCCGCGGACAGGCGCGGTAATCTGCACCCTGCAGCTGGTTTGCCAAGGGCCTGTGCGCCGGAGGCATCGAGCGGTGTGCGCTGATCCAGGCGCACCGTGAGAGGGAACCCGGTGGAAATCCGGGACTGTCCCGCAGCGGTATGCAGGAACGACCGCCGTCATCGGCACTGGTTCGCCGCAAGTCGGCAACTGGGAAGCGACGGCCAGTAGGTGCACCTTGGAGTGCGAGCCTGTGAGTCCGAAGACCTGCCAGTTGTGCCGGGCGCGCCGCGTCCGGCGCGCGTCGCCCCGTGGGCTGGGCGGATGGCTGCACGCAGTGGGACGTGCCTTATGGGCGCGCATTGTTCCACTCGTTCGGCGACGTCCTCAACGGCGACGAGCATCCCGTCGCATTGAAGGACGTCATCACCGTGACACCGCTACCCTTTACCGCCACCATCCTCGGTGCTCCTCGCATCGGCCCGAACCGCGAGCTCAAGCGCGCGACCGAGAAGTATTGGGCCGGCACCATCCCTCGCGCCGAGTTGGAGTCGGTGGCCGCGGAGCTTCGCCACGCCTCGCGTGCCGCGCTTGCGGCCGGAGGCCTGGATTCGATTCCGGTCAACACCTTTTCCTACTACGACCAGGTGCTAGACACCGCCGTCCTGCTGGGCGCGCTGCCGCCTCGCGTCGCGGCGATCGAGGACGATCTCGACCGCTATTTCGCGGCGGCGCGTGGTACCGCCACGATCGCTCCCCTGGAGATGACGAAATGGTTTGACACCAACTACCACTACATCGTGCCCGAGATCGGGCCGGATACCACATTCTCGCTGCACCCTGATAAAGTGCTAAACGAACTCAAAGAGGCTCAGGCTCAAGGTATTCCGGCCCGACCGGTGCTGATTGGTCCGATCACGTTCCTTGCGCTGAGCAAGGCGGTCGACGGTGCCGGATCGCCGATTGGACGGCTCGACGAGTTGGTGGCGCTGTACGGCGAGGTGTTGGGACTGTTGGCTGACGCCGGCGCCGACTGGGTGCAGCTCGACGAGCCGATCCTGGTGACCGACCAACTCGATAATGCGGCCGAACTTGCCGAGCGCGTCTACACCACGCTGGCAAGCGCCGCGCACCGTCCCGCGATTTTTGTCGCGACGTATTTCGGCGCGCTCGACGGTGCGCTGCCGGCCCTGGCCCACACTCGGGTCGAGGCGATCGGGGTCGATCTGGTGGCGGGCGGTGTCCAGGCGGTCGCTGCGGTTCCCGAATTGGCTCACAAACTATTGGTGGCCGGTGTCGTCGACGGGCGCAATATCTGGCGCACCGATCTGGAGGCTGCACTGAGCACCCTGGCGTCGCTGTTGGGTTCGGTGGGCTCACTTGCCGTCTCCACGTCGTGCTCGACATTGCACGTCCCCTACTCGCTGGACCCGGAGGACGGCCTGGACGACGCTCTGCGTACTTGGTTGGCTTTCGGCGCCGAGAAGGTCTTCGAGGTGGCCACCCTCGCGGTGGCGCTTCGTGATGGCCGCGAGGCGATCGCTGCGGAGATCGAGGCGTCCAACTCCGCGGCGGCCTCCCGCGCGCGCGACCCGCGCTTGCAGGTGGGCCAGATTCGGGCACGCCTGGACTCTGTACTCGCCGCCGGTGTGCACCGGGGACCCGCTGCGCAGCGGCGCGAGGCCCAGAACGCCCGGCTCCACCTACCGGCTCTGCCGACGACGACCATCGGGTCCTTCCCGCAGACCCCGGCGATCCGCAAGGCGAGGGCAGCACTACGAGCCGGACAGATCGACCAGGCCGAGTACGAGCGGCAGATGAAATCCGAAATCATCGACGTCATCAAGCTGCAGGAGGAGCTCGGTCTGGATGTGCTGGTGCACGGCGAGCCGGAGCGTAACGACATGGTGCAGTACTTCGCAGAGCAACTCGACGGCTTTTTCGCCACACAGAACGGGTGGGTGCAGTCCTACGGCACCCGGTGCGTGCGGCCTCCGATCCTCTATGGCGATGTCGTGCGGCCGAAACCGATGACGGTCGACTGGATCACCTACGCCCAGGCGCTGACCGACAAGCCGGTCAAGGGCATGCTGACGGGCCCGGTCACCATCCTTGCGTGGTCGTTCGTGCGCGACGACCAGCCGCTGGCCGACAGCGCCAATCAGGTCGCGCTGGCCATCCGTGATGAGACCGTGGACCTGCAGTCGGCGGGGATCGCGATCATCCAGGTCGACGAGCCGGCGCTGCGGGAACTGCTGCCGCTGCGCGCAAAGGACAAGCAGGCCTACCTGTTCTGGGCGGTGAAAGCGTTCCGGCTGGCGACCTCCGGAGTCAGTGATGCCACGCAAATCCATACGCATCTGTGCTATTCGGAGTTCGGCGAAGTGATCGACGCGATCGCCGATCTCGACGCTGATGTCACCTCGATCGAGGCGGCTCGCTCGCACATGGAGGTGCTCGACGATCTCAACGCAATCGGTTTCTCCAACAGCGTCGGGCCGGGCGTCTACGATATCCATTCCCCACGGGTGCCAACAAAAGACGAGATGGTGTCCGCGTTGCGTAACGCACTTGACGCCGTTCCCGCGGAGCGGCTTTGGGTGAACCCGGACTGCGGACTGAAGACCCGTCGGACGGAGGAAGTGACCGCGTCGTTGCGCAATATGGTCAACGCCGCGAAAGCGGTTCGCAGCTAGGCAAGTTGGTTTTTGGGTCCGCTTCGCGGAGCCGGCCTAAAACCGGCTGTTGTGAGCCGTTGATTCGTCGACACCGTGCTGGCGCGCTTGTTGGCAGCGAATTGGGTGTTCCGGTAAGCGAGATCCACGCCAGCGTGCTGGTCACTCGCACTTCTTCGCACCAACGCCAATCTCGATGAAGCCTCGTCGGGACAGACGAGCTGGTCTTGCATTAATGGCTCACGCCACTAGCTGAGGACCAGCAACAGGTCGCCGCCTTCAACTTGGGCGGTGTCGGAAACCGCCATACGTGCCACGGTGCCGGCTTTGGGCGCGGTGATAGCGGCTTCCATCTTCATCGCTTCGATCGTGGCGATGGTCTGCCCGGCCTCAACGGTGTCGCCAGTGACGACGTTGACGCTGACGACGCCGGAGAACGGAGCCGCGACATGATCGGGGTTGGAACGGTCGGCCTTCTCCGCGGCAGGAACGGACGGCGCGATGCTGCGGTCTTTCACCACTACGGGGCGCAGTTGCCCGTTGAAAATGCACATCACGGTGCGCATTCCGCGCTCGTCGGGATCGGAGATAGCCTCCAGGCCGATCAGCAACTCGACACCGGCTTCCAATTTCACCCGGTGTTCCTCGCCATGACGCAGACCGTAGAAGAATTGATTGGCGCTCAGCCGTGACGTGTCGCCGTATTCCTCGCGGTGCGCTTCGAACTCTGCCGTCGGTCCCGGAAACAGCAGCCGGTTCAGTGTTGCTTGGCGGACGGCTCCTGCCGCTAACAGCGACTTCTCGTCGTGGGCTGAAAGGGACTGCTCGGGCTTGGCGGGGCCACGACCGTATAGCGCCTTGGTACGCAAGGGTTCCGGCCAGCCCCCGGGTGGATCACCGAGTTCGCCGCGCAGAAATCCGATGACCGAGTCCGGGATGTCGTAGCGTGCCGGATCGGCAGCGAAGTCCCGCGCGCTGATCCCGGCACCGACCAGAGCCAGCGCCAGGTCCCCGACCACCTTGCTCGACGGGGTCACCTTGACGAGGTGTCCAAGGATGGCATCGGCACCCGCGTAGGCGTTTTCGATGTCTTCGAAGCGGTCACCGAGTCCGAGCGCAATGGCCTGCTGCCGCAGGTTCGACAATTGCCCGCCGGGGATCTCGTGGCGGTATACCCGCCCGGTCGGGGCCGGCAGCCCGGATTCGAACGGCGCGTAGACCTTGCGCAGCGCCTCCCAGTAGGGTTCGAGGTCGCATACCGCGCCCAGCGACAGTCCGGTGTCGTAGGCGGTGTGGGCCGCGGCAGCCACGATCGAGGACAGCGCGGGCTGACTCGTGGTCCCGGCCAGTGGGGCCGCTGCCCCGTCGACCGCGTCGGCTCCGGCGTGCCAGGCCGCGACGTAGGTCGCCAGTTGTCCGCCCGGGGTGTCGTGGGTATGCACGTGCACCGGCAAGTCGAACCGCGACTTGAGCGCCGAAACCAGCGTGGCCGCAGCCGGTGCCCGCAGCAGCCCGGCCATGTCCTTGACCGCCAGCACGTGCGCGCCCGCGGTGACGATCTGCTCGGCCAGTTTCAGGTAATAGTCCAGGGTGTAGAGGGTTTCGGCCGGATCGCCGAGATCGCCAGTGTAGGACATCGCGACTTCGGCGACCGCCGTCCCGGTTTCCCGGACGGCGTCGATGGCCGGTCGCATGGAGTCGACGTTGTTCAAAGCGTCGAAGATCCGGAAGATGTCGATCCCGGTGCTCGTGGCTTCTTCGATAAATGCTTTCGTCACGATCTCCGGATACGGTGTGTATCCCACCGTGTTCCGGCCGCGCAGCAGCATCTGCAAACAGATGTTGGGCATCGCCTCACGCAGCGCGGCCAGCCGCTGCCAGGGGTATTCCTTCAGGAACCGCAGCGCCACGTCGTAGGTCGCCCCGCCCCAGCACTCCACCGACAACAGCTGCGGCATCATCCGGGCAATGTAGGGGGCGACCCTGAGTAATCCGGTGGTGCGAACCCGGGTGGCCAGCAGCGATTGATGTGCGTCGCGGAACGTCGTGTCGGTGACACCGACGTGTTTTGATTCTCGCATCCATTGCGCGAATCCTTCCGGTCCCAACTCTGCTAGACGCTGTTTGGACCCCGACACCGGCGGCGCCGAGAGATCGACCTGCGGCAGTTTGTCGTGGGGGTACACCGTCGACGGTCGCGGACCGTGCGGCTGGTTGACCGTCACGTCAGCCAAGTAGTTGAGGATCTTGGTGCCTCGGTCAGCGCTGGCATGCGCCGTCAGCAACTGCGGGCGCTCGTTTATGAACGACGTTGTTACGCGGCCTGCCACAAAGTCGGGGTCGTCGAGCACCGCCTGCAGGAAAGGCGTGTTGGTTGTTACTCCGCGGATGCGGAACTCGGCGACCGCCCGGCGTGCTCGGCGAACAGCGGTCGCGAAATCCCGGCCCCGGCAGGTCAGCTTGACCAACATCGAATCGAAATATGCCGATACTTCCCCACCCAGGTGGGCACCATCATCCAATCGGATGCCCGCTCCACCGGGCGTGCGGTAGGCGGTGATGCGTCCGGTGTCGGGCCGGAACCCGTTTGAGGGATCCTCGGTGGTGATCCGGCACTGCAAGGCGGCCCCGTGCGAGGTGATTGACTGCTGACTCAATCCGAGATCGCTGAGGCTGTCGCCGGCGGCGATGCGCAGCTGCGCCGAGACCAGGTCGACGTCGGTGATCTCCTCGGTCACCGTGTGTTCGACTTGGATGCGCGGGTTCATCTCGATGAACACGTAGTTGCCGCGTTCATCGAGCAGGAATTCGACTGTGCCGGCGCAGGTGTAGCCGATACGTCGCGCGAACCCCACCGCGTCCGCGCAGATGCGTTCGCGCAGTTGCGGATCTAGGTTTGGCGCTGGCGCGACTTCGATGACCTTCTGGTGCCGGCGCTGTAGGCTGCAGTCTCGCTCGTAGAGGTGGATGACGTTTCCGTGGGTGTCGGCCAGGATTTGCACCTCGATATGACGCGGATTGATCACCGCCTGTTCGAGGAACACCGTCGGGTCCCCGAAGGCTGATTCGGCTTCCCGGGATGCCGCCTCGATCGCCTCGGCTAATTCGGCGGGATCACTGACCCGGCGCATGCCGCGCCCGCCACCTCCGGCGACCGCCTTGACGAACACGGGGAACTGCATCGAGGAGGCGGCCGCCAGCAATTCCTCGGTCGACGACGAGGGCGCCGAGGATGCCAGCACGGGCAGCCCTGCCGCCCGCGCCTCGGCGACTGCCCGCGATTTGTTCCCGGTCAGCTCGAGCACATGCACCGAAGGGCCCACAAAGGTGATCCCGGCCGATGTGCAGGTCGCCGCCAATTCCGGGTTCTCCGATAAGAAGCCGTAGCCGGGGTAGATCGCGTCGGCACCGCAGGCCTGCGCCGTCGCGACGATTTCCCCGACGTTGAGATACGCCCGGACGGGATGCCCGGCTGCACCGATCTGGTACGACTCGTCGGCCTTTGCCCGGTGTGCCGAGTTGCGGTCCTCGACGGGATACACCGCCACCGTGCCCATGCCCAGTTCGTAGGCAGCGCGGAACGCCCGGATCGCGATCTCGCCCCGGTTCGCGACCAGAACCTTGGAAATCACTGGCGTACTTCGAGGTCAGCGGGTCAATGTGAGCGCGCGTTGCGGCGGCCCGACATATTCGCTCAGCGGACGGATCAAGGCGTTGGACGCGGTCTGCTCGATGATGTGGGCCGTCCATCCGGTGATTCGGCTCATCACGAAAATCGGTGTGAAGCAACCGATGTCGAAGCCCATCAGGTGGTAGGCGGGCCCGGTCGGAAAGTCCAGGTTCGGCTTGATTCCGGTGGCAGCCAGCATGTCCTGCTCCAGGACGTTGTAGATGTCCAGCCACCGTTGACCGTCGCGAGCTGCGGCGACACGTTCTAAGGCCTGCTTCATGGTCGGCACCCGCGAGTCGCCGTGCTTGTACACCCGGTGACCGAATCCCATGATCTTGTCTTTGCGGGCCAGCTTGCCCTGCAGCCACTCCGATGCTTTGTCTGCAGTGCCGATTTCGAGCATGTCGTGCATCACCGCTTCGTTGGCGCCGCCGTGCAGCGGGCCCTTGAGCGCACCGATGGCCGCCGTTACCGCACTGTAGATGTCGGACTGGGTGGAGGTGACCACCCGCGCGGCGAATGTGGAGGCGTTGAAGCTGTGTTCGGCGTAGAGCACCATGGACTGCTCGAAAGCGTCCACGACCACCTGCTCGGGAACGTCGCCGAAGCACATGTGCAGGAAGTTCTGCGCATAGTTCATGTGGCTGTGCGGGGCTATGGGCTCCAGGCCGCGCCGGCGGCGCATGTCGGCGGCGACGATGGTGGGCAGAACCGCGAACATCCGCAGCGACTTGGCGTAGTTGGCCTTCGGGCTGCTGTCGTCCTCGTCGGGGTCTTCGGCCCCCATGTAGCTGATCAACGTGCGCACCACATCCATCGGGTGGCAGGTGTCGGGCAGTTTCGCCAAGAGCGACAGCATGGATCGGTTCAGCCGGCGGGAAGCGCGTTCCCGCTGAGTGAACAGCGCCAACTGTTGGTCGTTGGGTAGTTCGCCGTGCCACAGCAAGTAGGCCACCTGCTCGAAGCTGCAGTGTGCAGCGAGGTCTTGGACCGCGTATCCCCGGTAGGTCAGCGAGTTGGTCTCCGGGACGACCTTGGAGATGGCGGTGGTGTCGACGACGACACCGGCTAAGCCTTTGTAGATGCGGGGTTTGTTGTCTTCGATGGTGCTCATGGCGTGACTCCCTTGAGTGCGAAGTTGTAGATGTCGGAATCGAATTGGTTGTAGTCGGCGTAGCGCAGTAGCTCGTAGAGTCGGCTGCGGTGTTGCATGCGGTCCAGAAGGCCGGATTGCGTTCCGGTGTCGGCGATTTCACGAAGGCCGACCTCGACGGCGTGCATGGCTAACCGCAGTGTGGTCACGGGGTAGATCACGACGTTGTAGCCGATGTCGGAGAGCTGCTTGGCCGTCAGCAGTTGCGACTTGCCGAACTCGGTCATGTTGGCCAACAAGGGTGTATCCAGCGCCGCTCGAAATTGCTCGAATTCAGCGGGTGTGTGCAGGGCCTCGGTGAAGATGAGGTCGGCGCCCGCGTCGGCGTAGGCCTTGGCGCGATCTATAGCCGCGGGCACCCCCTCGATACCCGCGGCGTCGGTACGTGCGCAGATGATGAAATTGGGATCCCGCCTGGCAGATACCGCGGCCCGGACGCGTTTGATCATCTCGCTGGTGGGCACGACTACCTTCCCGTCGAGGTGTCCACATCGCTTCGGGTTTACTTGGTCCTCCAGATGGCATCCGGCCAGTCCGGCGTCCTCCAGCACGGTTACAGTGCGAGCCGCGCTCATCGGTTCGCCGAAGCCGGTGTCTGCGTCGATGAAGGTCGGCAGGTCGGTGACCGACGCGATCTGTGCGCCACGCCCGCTGACTTCGGTCAGGGTGGTCAGCCCGATGTCGGGCAGGCCCAGGTCGGCCGACAGCACCGCACCCGACACATACACCCCGTCGAACCCGATCTCGGCGACCAGCTTGGCAACCAGCGGCGAGAAGGCGCCCGGAAAGCGTTGCAGCCGACCGCTTTCCAGCCCCTTGCGGAACCGGGCCCGCTTGTCGCCGGCAGGCAGGGCGCTGCCGATGAGCCCCCTCATCAGAAGATCCCCGGCGGAATCGTCGGCGCCTTTTCCAGCACCGTCGGATCGACGACAATATTGAGCGCGCCCAGAGCGCCCGCCTCCAGTCCGGACAGGCCTTCAACCACCGACAGGAACCGCTGTTGCTCAGCGTCGTTGACGACACCCTCGGCCAGCTCGGTGAACTTCCCGACGTACTGCTTGCGCTCAAATGGCCTGGCTCCCAACGGGTGGGCGTCAGCGACGGCGATCTCGTCGACGATGACCTCGCCGCTTTTCAGGGTGATCTCGGCGCGGGCACCGAAGGCCTTCTGTGCCGGGTCGCTGGAGTGGTAGCGCCGGGTCCATTCGGGGTCTTCGCGCGTCGAGATTTTGTGCCACAGCTCGACGGTGTCGGGCCGGTGCGCCCGCTCAGGCGCGTAGGAGCGCTCGTGATGCCAGGTGCCGTCCTGGAGCGCGACCGCGAAAATGTACATCACCGAGTGGTCCAGCGTTTCCCGGGAAGCGTCCGGGTCCATCTTCTGCGGATCGTTGGACCCGGTGCCGATCACGTAGTGGGTGTGATGGCTGGTGTGCAGGACGATCGTCGCGATCTGATCCAGGTCACCGATGCGCTCGCGCAGCCGGCGGGCCAGGTCGATCAGGGCCTGGCTCTGGTATTCCGCCGAGTGCTCCTTGGTGTAGCTGTCCAGGATGGCCCGTTTCGGCTCGCCAGTCTCTGGCAGCGGCACCTGGTAGGTGTGCTCGGGGCCGGACAGCAGCCAGGCGATCACGCCGTCCTCGCCCTCCCAGATCGGCGCCGGTGCGCCCTCCCCGCGCATCGCGCGGTCGACGGCCTCGATGGCGACCTTGCCGGCCCAGGCGGGCGCGAAAGCCTTCCAGCTGGAGATCAGGCCCTTGCGCGACTGCCGGGTGGACGTCGTCAGGTGCAGCGCCTGTCCGATGGCCTGGTAAATGGTCTCCTTGTCGAGACGCAGCATGGTGCCCAGGCCGGCGGCCACCGACGGGCCGAGGTGCGCGACGTGGTCGATCTTGTGTTCGTGCAAGCAGATCCCCTTGACCAGGTCGACCTGGATCTCGTAGCCGGTCGCGATGCCGCGGATCAGGTCGGCTCCGCCGATCCCGAGGTGCTGCGCAACGGCGACCAGGGCGGGGATGTTGTCACCCGGGTGGGAGTACTCCTCGGCCAGGAAGGTGTCGTGGAAGTCCAGTTCGCGTACCGCGACCCCGTTGGCCCAGGCCGCCCATTCCGGTGAGTGGTCGCCGCCGACACCGAAAACCTTCGCGCCCTTGAATGAGTTGGGGTGCGCCTGCGCCTGGGCCCGCGCTACGGCGACCGGACGGCGGATGACGGAGGCGGCCGAAACCGCGGCGTTGTCGATGATGCGGTTGATCACCATCGCCTCGGTGTCCGCCGGCACGGCGACCGGGTCCGCCGCGACCTCGGCGATCTTCCACGCGAGGTGTTCACTGCGGGGGAAATCGTCGGCGCTGCGCCGGGTTCGAACGTCATGGATGCGCATAAGCCGCACAGTACGCAGCCCCAGTCTGGACGTAAATGCCCTGTAAAAGCGTAATTTTGTGTCCTGGACCGCTCGATTTTGCGAATATTGTGAAAGGCGATGGGCGTACCGTGGGACAGGTGGCGAAGACGTTCGCCGGTGCGCGGCTACGGCGGTTACGCGAGGAGCATGGGTTAACCCAAGTGGCGCTGGCGCGCGTCCTGGAATTGTCGACCAGTTACGTCAACCAGCTCGAAAACGACCAGCGCCCGATCACGGTCCCGGTACTGCTCACCCTCACCGAGCGTTTCGACTTACCGCCCCAGTATTTCGCGCCGGATTCCGATGCCCGTTTGATCTCCGACCTCAGAGAGGTCCTTGCCGAGACGTCCGCAACCGCCGCACAAATCGCGGAGCTCGTCGCCCGCATGCCGGCGGTCGGCCAAACGCTGGTCAACCTGCACCGGCGGTTGCACGACGCCACTGCCGACCTTGAAGCGCTCCATAGTCGAGCCAACGTCGAACCAACAGCGATATCCCAGCAGCCGATGCCTTTTGAAGAGGTCCGAGACTTCTTCTATGACCGCAAGAACTACGTCGGCGAGCTCGATATCGCGGCCGAGGAACTGTTCAACCGAAGCCGCCTGCGGATTGGTGGACTTGACGGCCAGCTGGCGGAGCTACTTGCCGACAAACTTGGCGTCACCGTGGTGATCGATGACGGCCGGACGCTGAATCCCAACGCCAAACGCCTCTTTCAACCCGAATCGAAAACGCTGTACGTGGCCCGGTGGCTCCACCCCGGCCAACGCGCCTTTCAGCTCGCGACTCAGATCGCGCTGCTCACCCAGGCCGGTTTGATTTCCGGGATCATCGCCGGCGACGATCAGCTCAGCGACGATGCACGAGGGGTGGCCCGCATCGGCCTGGCCAACTACTTCGCCGGCGCCCTGCTACTGCCCTACCTGAAATTCCTCGACGCCGCCGAGAGCGTGCGCTACGACATCGACCAGTTAGCACGACGGTTCGAGGTGGGCTTCGAAACCATCTGCCACCGGCTATCCACCCTGCAACGGCCGAGTGCGCGTGGTGTCCCGTTTATCTTCGTTCGCACCGACAGTGCCGGCAACATCTCTAAAAGGCAGTCCGCCACGGCATTTCACTTTTCCCGCGTCGGGGGAAACTGTCCCTTATGGGTGGTTCACCACGCCTTCTCACGGCCCGGTCAATTCCTGACGCAAGTGGCTCAGATGCCCGACGAACGCACCTATTTCTGGATCGCGAGGACCATCACCGCAGAACCGAGCCGCTATCTTGGCCCGGATAAGACCTTCACGATTGGGCTCGGATGCGACGTGGCCCACGCCGAGAAGTTGATCTACTCCGTCGGGATCGACTTGACGGATCCCGAGGCGATCGTGCCGATCGGTGCGGGGTGCAAGATCTGCGACCGCGCCGCCTGCCCCCAGCGCGCCTTCCCCTACCTCGGCCGCCCGGTGTACGTCGACCCCCACACCAATACTGATCTCCCCTATCCACCCGCCACCCCAAACTGACGGCCCGGTCGCTACCGTCCGACGCCGGCGGGCAGGCGACCCTTGATCAGTGCGACCCGGGCCAGGGTCTGCTCGGCCATCTTCACGTGAGCGGCGTCGACGAGAACGCCCTCGACGCCTACCGCGCCGCGGCCCTGCGCAGCGGCCTCACGGTAGGCCGCGAGATTGCGTTCAGCCAAAGCGATTTCGCCATCAGTCGGCGAGTAGACCTCGTTGGCCACCGGCACCTGGCCGGGGTGGATCGCCCATTTGCCGGTGTAGCCGATCAGCGAGGCACGACGAGCGTCGCGTTCGTAGCCGGCCAGGTCCTGGTAGTCGGGGTAGGGCGCATCGATGGCGTCGATGCCGGCGATCCGCGCCGCGACCATGATCTTGTTGCGGGCATAGTGCCAGAAGTCGCCCGGATAATCACCGAGCGGCACGAAGTTGGTGTCAACCCGCGCGCCCTGCGACAGCGAGAAGTCGCCGACCCCGAATATCAGTGCGTCGATGCGCGGGCTGGAGACCGCGATCGCCTCCGCATTCGCCAAGCCTTCGACTTCCTCGATCAGCACTTCGAGCCGAATGCGCCTGTCCAGGTTGAGCTTTGCTTCGAGCTGGGTGAGCAGCACGTCTACCCACCACACGTCCTTGGCGGTGCGGGCCTTGGGGACCACGATGGTGTCGAGGTGGGCGCCGGCCCGGGTGACGACCTCGATGACGTCGTCGTGAGACCATTGAGTCTCCAGCCCGTTGATGCGGACCGCCCGCGCGGTGGATCCCCAGTCGAGTTCGGTCAGCGCGGCGATCGCCTTTTCCCGCGATTCCTCCTTGAACGCAGGCGGTACGGCGTCCTCGAGATCGAGGAAGACCAGGTCGGCGCCGCTTGACAGCGCCTTGGCGAACATATAGTCATTGCTGGCCGGCAGCGCGAGCTCGGAGCGGCGAAGAAGGCCGGTCATATCGGTTTTCCTTTACGGGTTACAGCACACCTGTGGCGTGCAGTTCGTCGATGTCGGATACGGTCAGGCCGAGAACCTCGCCGTATACCTCGGCATTGTGCTCCCCTAAGGTCGGCCCGAGATGCTCGATGCGGCCTGGCGATCCGGAGAACCTCGGGACCGGCGCCTGCACCGTCATCGGGCCGAGCTCGCGATCGTCGACGGAGACGAAAACCCCGCGGTGCCGCAGCTGCTCGTCGGCTACCAGGTCAGCGATGTCGTACACGGGCGCGGCCGCCACCTCCGCAGCGTCGAAGACCTCCATCGCCTCCGCCAGCGTTTTCGACGACACCCATTTCGCGACAACCTCATCAACCTCTGGCGCACGCGCCAGGCGGCGCTGCGGATCTGAAAAGTCGGCATCCACGACCAGGTCGTCGCGGCCGATTGCCCGAAACACCCTCAGCGCCAACGCAGGTGAACTACCCGACATGGCCAGCCAGCGGCCGTCTGCGGTCTGATAGGTGTTGCGGGGGGCCGAAATATCCCAGCGATTGCCCGCCCGCGCTGGAACCAGACCGAGCTGGTCATAGCCCAGCAGCGTCTGCTCCAGCAGCCGGGCCAACGGGTCGATCAGATTGATGTCGATCAGCTGACCGGTCCCGCCGTGCACGTCTCGGTGATACAGCGCCATCAGTACCGCGTAGGCGGCGTTCAGCGAGGCGACGCCATCGGCCAGCATGAAGGGCGGCAGCGTCGGTGGCCCGTCGGGCTGGCCGGTGATGTGCGCAAAGCCGCTCATCGCCTCGCCCAAGGTCCCGAACCCGGGACGCTGCGATTTGGGCCCGGTCAACCCATAACCGGTGATGTGCAGCATCACGATCCGTTCGTTGACCGCCCGCAGGCTGTGGTAATCCAAACCCCACAGGCGCAACGTCTGGGGCCGGGTGTTGACGATCACGACATCGGCCTTCTTCACCAACCGCCGCGCAAGCGCCTGACCTTCGCGGCAGCGCAGGTTGAGCGTGATCGAACGCTTGTTGCGCGCTATCGACTTCCACATCAGCCCAATTCCGTTGCGCTGGTGGCCCCACGCCCGAATCGGATCACCGTGCCGCGGATCCTCGACCTTGATGACGTCGGCCCCGAACTCGCCGAGATACGTCGCCACCAATGGGGCGGCCGCCAGCGTCGCCAGCTCGAGGACTCGTACACCGTCGAGCATCGCGCTCTGCTGTGTACCCATCTACGAGACGGACGCCACGCGACGACGGGGTTCCGGCCGGCTCAGTCCGAGGTGCTCGCGCAGCGTCGATCCCTCGTAGCGGGTGCGGAACAGGCCGCGCCGTTGCAGCTCCGGCACCACCATCCGCACGACGTCCTCGAACGCGCCCGGCAGGTGCGTGGCGGCCAGGACGAACCCGTCGCAGGCTCCGCTGTCGAACCATTCGGCCATCTGGTCGGCGACCTGAGGGCCGGTACCTACGAAGCGTGGCCCCTGCAGCAGGGTGGCGCGGTGCGCGGCGAGGTCGCGCACGGTGATGTCCCCGCCGATGTGTTCGCGCAGGCCTTCCACCAAACCCCGGATGCCCGACACCGAGGCGATCAGCTCGTCGGTCACCGGCTCGTCGAGATCGTGTTGGGCGAAGTCGTAATTCATCAATTCCGACAACAGAGTCAGCGACGCCATCGGATGCACCAGGTCGTTGAGGAGCATGGCCTCACGATCCTTGGCGTGCGCTTCGGATTCACCGACCACCGCGTATGCCATCGGGCAGATCCGCACCTGCGCGGGATCCCGGCCGGCGACGGCAATACGGTCCTTCTGATCTCGGTAGTGGGCGCGGGCCACCTCTATGCCGGGATCGCCGGTGAAGATCAGATCGGCCCAGCGGGAAGCAAATTCACGACCACGGCCCGACGATCCCGCCTGTAGAAGGACCGGGCGCCCTTGCGGAGTCCGCGGAACGGTCAGTGGTCCGCGCGCCGAGAAATACTGCCCGACATGGCCGAGCTCATGCACCTTTCCGGGGTCGGCGTAGATGCCCGAGGACCGGTCGTGCAGTACCGCCCCGTCCTCCCAGGTGTCCCACAGGCCGGACACCACCTCGAGGAATTCGTCGGCCCGGTCATAACGCTCGTCATGACCCAGGTGCGACTGCACGCCGAAGTTCTGGGCCTCGCTGTCGTTCACCGACGTGACGACGTTCCACGCAGCACGCCCGCGCGACAGGTGGTCCAGCGTGGCGAACGTCCGCGCGATGTGAAACGGCGCGTAGTACGTCGTCGAATAGGTGGCGCCCAATCCGATGCGCGATGTGGTCTGCGCCAGCACACCCATCACCACGCTCAGGTCCAACTTGACCGGTCTGGCCCCATAGCGCACCGCCTCGGCTACCGAATTTCCGTAAATGCCGGGCATCGCGAGCCGGTCGTCAAAGAACATCAGATCGAAGCAACCCTCTTCGAGCTGACGCCCAATCTTGGCGTAGTACGAGGCGTCGAGGTACCCGTGCTCGGTGGCCGGATGCCGCCACGACCCCGCATAGACCGACGTGCTGCCCGCCTGCATAAACGCCACCAGTGACATCGTGCGCTGTTGCTGTGCCATGGAAGGAAACTAACATTTGATATATCAGATTTCAAATGTGGTGTGCTTGTGCCTGTTATCGTGCACTTATGGCAGGCACAGTCGATATCTCTGGGACCGTGCGGGAACGCGCTGCCCGCGAGCTCCGAGACCGCATCTTGACCGGAGCACTACCTGCGGGCTCGCGCATTGACCTGGATGCCATCACCGCAGAGTTCGCCACAAGTCGCACCCCGGTGCGTGAGGCACTCCTGGAACTGTCCTTCGAAGGACTGGTGCACGTTGCACCACGCAGCGGAATCACCGTCGTCGGCATCAGCTCCAAGGACGTCATCGACAGCTTCACCATTCTGGGTGTCCTCACCGGACAGGCCGCCGCATGGGCAACGCAGCGCATCACCCCGCACGAACTCGCCGCGCTGCGCGAGCTTGCCGCCGAGGTCGCCGCGCGGGCGGGGGACGACAGCATCGGTGAAGCCAATTGGCACTTTCATCAAGAGATCCACCGCGCCGCTCATTCGCCGCGTCTACTCGCCCAACTCAGGCAAGCCGCCCGCGTGGTCCCCACCAACTTCCTGACCCTTTTCCCCGACCACGAGAAGCACTCACTCGATGAACACGACGAACTGCTCCAAGCAATCGCCGACCACGACTCCGAGCACGCCCGTTCCATCGCCGAACGCCACGTGCTGGAAGCCGGCCGGTCGCTGGCCACATGGCTCGACCGGCGCTAATCCGAACGGATCCCGCCTTGACGCGCCATTCTCGGGGTGTTTCTCTTAGGTCTGGATGGCGGTGCATGGAACCCGGTGAGAGTCCGGGACGGTTGCGCCACTGTAGGCCCGGCCTCGTTCGGCGGGTGAGTCAGATCTTTCGCCGCCGTCACGCTGGTCCGATTAGGGGCGCACAACTCCTGAAGGAGGTTTCTCGTGGCAAGCATTCCCGGTTTCCGTACCGAGTCCCCGTGTGGGTGTCTCCCCTGAAGCCCTGTCGAAGGGCCGGGTAACCGTGCTGCTCGGCGTGACGGTTCTCCTGGCGCTGTTGGCCTACTACTTCGTCGGTGTCGACGAGGGCATGGTCTCGGTGTTCGGCAAGACCATGGTGGTCCACGAGTGGGTGCATGACGCGCGACACTTCCTGGGCTTCCCCTGCCACTGATCAGGCGACTTGATGGAGACCCGTGTCATCGGGCGCGGAGCCGTCGCCGGTCTGATCGCCGGAGTGTTGGGCATCGTCTTTGCCCGGATTTGGGCTGAGCCCGTGATCGCCAAGTCGATCGATTACGAATCCCGTCGCACCGCCGTCCTGGCAGCGTTGAACACGGCGGCAGGGCGACCGGTGGCTCCCGAAGGGCCGGAGATTTTCAGCCGGGCCATGCAGTCCACGGTCGGTCTCACCACGGGCATCATCGTGTCACCAACGGATCGCAAACCGTCTGGGGTTGACACTGGGCGCAGGTGTGGTGGTGGTTTGCCTGTTCGGCCTGTTCGGCCTGTTGGGTGGGGTGGTTCGGGTGGTGGCGGGTCGAGGGCGATACGAAGCCTGATTTGGACGTGCCAGCGGGTGACGCG
>NZ_JBKQQD010000094.1:0-26945 GCF_052144515.1 Mycobacterium sp.
CGCACCCCAGGCAAGCGACGTCAGCTGCGCCTATGCCAACCCCGATGGCAGCCTGCGGTACCTAGGCACCGAGACCGGAGCCGTCACCCTCGACGGCTGCGGAACCGGCTTGGCGGTCATCGAATTCGACGGGTCGGTCACACCGCCGGACGAAAACGGGGTGCGCCTCGACGAAGCGAGTTTCCGAATCGTGGCAGCCAAGGGTGCCGACGGTATGCAAGGCGTCTCAGGCGAGGGAACATCGCGGTCGGTGATCTATCAGGACAACAGTTCTGACGGCATCGCCACCGGGACAGCGCACTGCCCTCATCCTGTCGGCTAAACGCGCTGCTGCTGCTGCTGCTGCCGCCGCTGCCCGGCCGATCGGTGGTTGCGATGAATTTCTTTGAGAAACAGCCCTATTGCGGTTACCGCAGTGCCCGTCCGGAGTCCGTCGGTTATGTCGAAGCAGTGCCCGGCATCGGGCAGTTCGAGGAAACAAACCGGGGCCAGCGACGTCGACCTCAAGTTGTCCACGAATGCCCGTGCGCGCTCTACCGGGACGAACCGATCCGCCGTGCCGTGCACGACCAGAAAAGGCGGGGCGTCGGGTCGTACTCGCGCGATCGGCGAGGCGTTCCTGAACAGGTGCGGGTGGTGCTTGCTGGGCTTGCCCACCACAACCCGTTCGAGGAACTGCACGACACCCTTGTCCTGCCTGGTGGACACGTCTTGCCAGTCATAGCGACCATAGAGGGCGATCACCGCGTCGACCGAGCCGTCACCCTTCGACTCGGCACTGTAGTCGGGATCGTCGTGCGCCAGCGCGGTTAGCGCGGCCAGGTGTGCGCCCGACGAAGCCCCGGCGATCGCGACGAAGCCAGGGTCACCGCCGAACTGATCAATGTTGGCTCGGACCCATTCGACGGCCATCCGGACATCGTGGATGGGCCGGGGCCATCGGTGCCCCGGGCCTGCGCGGTGGTCGATCGCCACGCACACCCACCCTTGCTCGGCAAGGTGTGACATCAGCGCGTAACCCTGCAGTCTGCGCTTCCCGTACACCCATGCGCCGCCGGGCACGAAGATCAGCACCGGCGCCGGGCCGGTCATGAGGTCCTTGCGCCGCCAGATGTCGAGCACGTGCTCGGGCTCGTCGCCGTAGGGCAGCGCGCAGCGGTGGAGGTAGCGCTGGCGCTGCGCCGCGGCACGCAACACCGGCTGGATTCTCTCCGGCGCAGGCCAATCGATCTGCAGCCGGCCCGGCGGCACAACGTCCTGCAGCGCCGTGCTCACGCCGCTGACCAGCCTCGCCCAGTCCTCACGTTGCTCTGGCGCCTGCTGGGCCGTCGGTAGGCGATCGAACGTCCAGCAGATGACATCGAGCGCCAACCGGCAGCTCGACGAAAGGGACGGCAGTGGAGTCAGCCGCCGCAGCTGGTCTATGACCACCGCCGAAACGGCGAAAGGGTTGCTCGCCGAAGCCAGGCGCTGCAACCGACGGGGGCGAAGCCAATGTGCGGCTCGCATCAGCCGAGTCGGCGTCGTGCTATCAGTTGACACCATGTCGGAAGATTAGCCTCTGCGATGTGGTAATCAAGCGTTGATGCAAGAGTGGTGACAAAGTGACCGCTTCTGAATCATTTTGGGCGAGCGGGATTTCCAGTCAGTGGAATATTCCTGCGTACCGCTGTGCGCCCGTGCTAGATGACAGCAGCGGAAGTCGATCGCGGCAGCGCAGACTGCTATCGGCGCCAAGCTTCTAGGGACGGTGGACAGATGAGCGGCACAGCGGCGGACAACGTTGCAATCTTCCACGTCCGCGGTTCGGTGCCGAACCTACTTCAACAGCAGCCTCGAAGGGTTCGCAACCCGGTTCAGGAACGGACAGATGAGACCGGATTGGTCAACGACCCCGAGGTGGCGAAGATGATGGGAACCACCTCGCGGACCTCGCCTTACGGACCGTGGTCCATGGATGCGGCGATCTCCACCGTGGCGCAAGCCAATCTCGCCGAACGGACCGGCCCGGCCGCCCGCTGATGAGACACCGGACCGACTACCGGCTCCTGGAGGCGCCGATGACACCGGTCGCATGCACGCATTGCGGCGCCGAGGTTCTCGCGCGCAAGAGCAGCTGGGAGCAGACCAGCGTGCAGTGGAGCGCACAGGCACTGTCGCGGTGTCCGCACCGGCACGACTTCAGCACCGCGTCACCGAGTGCGGATCCGGTGTGTCTGGGTTGCCCTTACCTGCGCGATTCCATCGTCGCCGCAGCCGCGCAGGGACGTCTGCCGGTTCTCGACCAGTCCGGCCTCGGGAGAGCCGACCCGACCGGATAGCGTACCGGTTGGCGCCGACTAACGGCCTTTCGCTGCAAAGACTATGGCGAGCAAAGGATTTCATGCTCACCGCAACCCGCTCATCGACGGAGCCAAGCAGCGGCCCCATGGATCGAATCTGACTCGGATCTGGAGAGGCCGCAGCCGATCGCGTCGAACGTCACCGGCCCTTTGGGTTGACCCGCAGAACCGTGCCGACGCCGGCGTGGTCTCGGACCGGCAGCCGATCGCCGTCATCGGCTCCTGCCGGTTTCCACTCACCGGTAACGGCCACACTCACCGGCGATCTTCCTTGGTAGACCGTTCATCACCTATGGGAGACCAATTGTCAGCAACCACTTTTCGCGGGCGAGGCACCCCGGTTCTTCGCCGAGCACGGTGGGACCTACCACGGTGGGACCTACCCGAGTCGCCGCGGCGACCCGCGTCGGAGAGTGGCCCTGCCGCTGACTTGCCCACACGGATGCGGCGGGAGTCGAGGGCTCATGACAGTTAGCAGCACGCGTCGCAGCTTGCTCGCCGTCACCTCGAGGCACGATCCCTCCAAGCCGATGCAGGCTATCGGGGGATTCTTTATGATGTCCGCGGATTCGGTGCGGTTTCTGTTCCGGCGGCCGTTTCAGCGGCGGGAATTCTTGGATCAGGCGTGGTTCGTGGCCCGTGTTTCACTGGTCCCTACGCTGCTGGTGGCAATCCCGCTCACGGTGTTGGTCAGTTTCACCCTCAACGTCTTGCTGCGCGAGCTCGGTGCCGCGGACCTGAGCGGTGCCGGTGCGGCATTCGGCGCCGTCACCCAGGTGGGGCCGGTGGTCACCGTCCTGGTCATAGCGGGTGCGGGGGCCACGGCCATGTGCGCGGATCTCGGCTCGCGCACTATTCGCGAAGAAATCTCGGCGTTGGAGGTCTTGGGTATCGACCCGGTGCGGCGCCTGGTCACGCCCCGCATGCTGGCATCGGGTTTGGTTGCCCTTCTGTTGAACAGCGTGGTCATCATCGTCGGAGTGGTCGGCGGTTACCTTTTCTCGGTCTTTGTCCAAGACGTAAACCCCGGTGCGTTCGCCGCGGGCATCACCGTCTTGACCGGTCTCCCAGACTTGCTCATCTCAGGTGTCAAGGCCGCTCTGTTCGGGTTCATCGCCGGGCTGGTGGCCTGTTACCGCGGCCTCATCATCACCGGCGGAGGTGCCAAGGCCGTCGGCAACGCGGTCAACGAGACCGTGGTATACGCGTTCATAGCGCTGTTCGTGGTCAATGTCGTCGTAACCGCCATCGGCGTCCAGCTCACCAGCAAGTAGCGGGGCCGACTATGACGCAGCACGCTGTCTACCCACGGATCACCCGATTCCTGCGCAGGCCCATCGGCGTTCCGCGCAAGCTGGGCGACCAGATCCGGTTCTACGCCACGGCGATGGCGGGGGTGCCGTTCGCGGTCGTCCGTTACCGGGTGGAGGTTATCCGACTCATCGCCGAAATCAGCATGGGTACAGGAGTTTTGGCGATGATCGGCGGAACGGTGGTCATCGTCGGCTTCCTGACTCTGGCATCCGGCGGCACGCTGGCGGTGCAAGGGTTCACCTCCTTGGGCAACATCGGCATCGAGGCGCTGACGGGATTCTTGGCGGCGTTTATCAACGTACGCATCGTCGCCCCAGTCGTGGCGGGAATCGGGTTGGCGGCCACGTTCGGGGCGGGCGTGACCGCCCAACTGGGTTCGATGCGGATCGCCGAAGAGATCGACGCGCTGGAGGTGATGGCCATCCGCTCGGTCCCGTTCTTGGTCAGCAGCAGGATCGCGGCCGGGATGATCGCGGTCGTGCCGTTGTATGCGTTCGCCGTCATCCTGTCGTTCTTTGCCAGCAAGTTCGTGACCGTGTCGCTGTTCGGCCAGTCCGGCGGCCTCTACGAACACTACTTCACAACATTCTTGAACCCGATCGACTTGTTGTGGTCCTTCCTGCAGGCCATCTTGATCGCGCTGGCAATCCTGCTGGTGCACACCTACTTCGGCTATTTCACCACGGGCGGTCCGTCCGGCGTGGGTATCGCGGTAGGCGGCTCAGTGCGGACCTCGCTGGTCGTCGTGGTAACCCTGACATTGCTTGTGTCTCTTGCGGTTTACGGCTCCAGCGGCAACTTCCACCTGTCGGGCTAGGGGAGTCCGATGAAACGGGATTTGGTGTCGCCGGTGCTGGGGTGGGTGGCGATTCTCTTGATTTCGGCGCTAGTCGCCGTGTCTCTGGCTTTGTTTCAGGGCAGTTTCACCCCGGCAGTGCCGGTTACCGTGGTATCGCCGCGAGCCGGCCTCGTGATGAATGTCGACGCCAGGGTGAAGATGCGCGGGGTCGAGGTCGGCAAGGTCGACTACATCGAGGCCCTGCCGGACGGGCAAGCCGCGCTACATCTGGCGATGAATCCCGCACAGCTGCACTTGATTCCGGCTAATGTGCTGGTGGATATCGCGTCGACAACGGTATTCGGCGCCAAGTACGTACAGCTGATGCCTCCAGCCGATCCCTCGCCGCAGTCGCTGCGCGCGGGGGCGGTGCTCGACGCCCGGAACGTCACGGTGGAGATCAACACGGTTTTCCAGCAACTCACGGCCCTGCTGGCGAAAATAGAACCCGAGAAACTCAACGAGAGTCTGGGTGCCATCGCCAGCGCGCTGCACGGCCGTGCCGACAAGCTGGGCCAGGCGCTCGTCGACTTCGACACGTTTCTCGCCACGGTGGAGCCCAGTCTGCCCGCCCTTGCACACGATCTCACCGTGGCGCCCGGCGTGTTGAACGCATACGCCGACGCCGGGCCCGACCTGGTCAGGATCGCGGCCAACGCGACACGGATAAGCCAGACGGTCGTGGACGAACAACAAAACCTGGATGCGCTATTGCTGAGTGCGATCGGTCTGGCCGACATCGGTAACGACGTTCTGGCGGCCAATAGGCAGCCGCTCACGGACGCGTTGGCACTGTTGCTGCCAACCACCGATTTGACCAACCAATACCACGCCGCGCTCACCTGCGGGCTCGGAGGCATCATTCCGTTGCAGAGCGGCCCGCCGTCGCCGGTGCCGGGGCAGGTCAACACGACCTCGTTCGTGTTGGGCGTCGAACGGTACCGCTACCCGAAAGACCTGCCCAAGGTCGCGGCTACCGGTGGTCCGCAGTGCACGGACCTGCCGAACGTGCCGTACGGGAAGCGGGTGCCGTTCGTGGTGACCGACAACGGCTCGAACCCGTGGCAATACGGGAACCAGGGCCTTCTGCTGAATTCCAACCGCCTCAAACAGTGGTTGTTCGGACCCATCGACGGGCCGGCGAGAAACACCGGACAGGTGGGGGAACCGGGATGACGGGTACCGGGTATGCGACGTTGGCCAAGTTCACGGCGTTTGTCGCTGTGACGGCGGCGTTCTCGGTCTTTCTCTTCATGGTCTTTGGTCAGTACCGGACCGGCGCTACCACCGGCTATTCGGCCGTCTTCGCCGACGTATCGCGACTCAAGCCCGGCGATTCCGTGCGGGTCGCCGGCATCCGGGTGGGCACGGTCAACGGCGTCTCACTGCGCCGGGACGAGAAGGTCGTCGTGGAATTCGATGCCGAGCCGGGCATCGTGCTGACAGACGGGACCCGGGCCGTCGTTCGCTACCTCAATCTGGTGGGCGATCGTTACCTCGAGCTGGTCGACGGTCCCGGGTCGACGAGGAAACTGTCGGCCGGATCCGAGATTCCATTCGATCGGACGGCGCCGGCGCTTGACCTCGACCTGCTACTGGGCGGGCTGAAACCCGTGACCCAAGGCCTGAACCCGCAGGACGTGAACGCTCTCACCACGTCCCTCGTGCAGATCCTGCAGGGCGAAGGCGGCACCTTGGAGTCGTTGCTGTCGAAGACCTCGTCCTTTGCCAACGCGATGGCCGACAACAACCGAGTGATCGAGCAGCTCATCGACAATCTGAACACGGTGGTCGCCACGCTCGCAAAGGACGGCCAGCAATTCTCGGGCACGATCGACCGTCTGGAACGGCTCGTCACCGCCCTGTCGGCCGACCGCGATCCGATCGGCGCCGCAATCGATTCGCTTCGCAACGGCACCGCGTCTTTGGCCGAGCTGTTGACTAACTCGCGGCGGCCGCTGGCCGGCACCGTGGAGCAACTGAATCGGGTTGCGCCCCTTCTCGACAAAGACAAACAGCTGCTGGACATCGCGCTGCAAAAACTCCCGGAGGATTACCGCAAGCTGGTGCGGACCGGTTCCTATGGATCGTTCATCAACTACTACATATGCGGGTTCTCCTTCCGGGTCACCGATCTTCAGGGCCGTACCGCCGTTTTCCCATGGTTCAAGCAAGACACAGGAAGGTGCGCTGAACCCTGATGCTCAGATACCACGGCCGCAAGCTGATCCGCGCCGGATTCATGGGCGCGATGTTGGTGGTGCTCCTCATCGCCGTCGGGCTTCAGCCCAAGCAACTGCTCGCGTTGGCGACGTCGATCAGATACGGGGCTCTGTTCGACGACGCAGCCGGAATCGGGCCGGGCAACGCCGTGACGATCTCGGGATTCAAGGTCGGAACGGTCTCTTGCATCTCGTTGCGTAACGGCGAGGCGCTGGTGACTTTCACGGTCAATAGCGCCCATCCGCTGGGGTTGCAGAGCACTGCCCACATCCGGACCGGGACGATCTTGGGCGCGCGGGTGCTCACCGTGCAATCGGAGGGCAGCGGCACGTTGCGACCCAACGCCGTCATACCGGCTTCACGCACCTCGTCGCCCTACGCGCTGACGGAGGCGCTCAGTGACCTCACGACCGACGTCGCCGGCACCAATACCGAAACGCTCAACCAGTCTCTGGACACCCTGTCGGCGACCATCGACGAAATCGCACCCCAGCTGGCGCCGACCTTCGATGGACTGACCCGACTCTCCCGCAGCCTCAACGGGCGCAACGGTACCCTGCGTGACTTGCTCAAGTCCGCCGGCGATGTGACCGGAATCCTGTCCCAACGCAGCCAACAGCTCAACACGTTGATCCTCAATGCCAACGACCTGTTGGCCGTGCTGGTGGAGCGCCGCCGGACCATTGTCATCTTGCTGGCCAACACGTCTGCGGTGGCGAAGAATCTCTCCGGGCTGGTGGCCGACAACGAAAAGAAACTCGCCCCGACGTTGGCCAAGCTGAACTCGGTCATAGCGGTCCTGGAAAGAAACCGCGACAACATCGGCAAGGCCTTGCCCGGGTTGGCGAAATACGAAATCACTCAGGGCGAGACCGTCAACAGCGGGTTCTACTACAACGCGTTCATCCCCAATCTCATCCCAGGACCCGTGCTTCAGCCGTTCCTCGACTACGCCTTTGGCTTCCGCAGGGGCGTCAACGCCGGGCAGCCACCGGACAACGCGGGGCCGCGTGCGGAGATCCCCTTCCCCGCCAACGGAATTCCGGGAGGTTCGCGATGACTGGGCGTCGCGGCCTCGCCGCCGCGCTGGCGGTCCTGCTCGTCGGACTTCTCATCGGCGGCGCCGCAGTGCTCGGCTGGGACGCGTTCTTTCGCCCTAAGACGATCACTGCCTACTTCTCCACCACGACGTCGATCTACCCGGGCGACGAGGTGCGCGTCGCCGGCGTCAAGGTCGGCACCATAGCGTCCATCGAACCGCAAGGGCGACAGGCGAAGCTGGTCATGCACGTCGATCGCGATGTGCCCGTGCCAGCCGACGCCAAGGCGGTGATCGTCGCACCGAACCTCGTCGCGTCGCGCTACGTCCAGCTGGCACCGGCCTATCGGTCGAGCGGCCCGACGATGCGCGATGGTGCCGTGATTCCCCTGGAGAGGACCGCGGTGCCCGTCGAGTGGGATCAGGTCAAGGCACAGCTGATGAGACTGGCGACCGACCTGGGGCCCAGCAGCGCCGTCTCCACCACGTCGGTCGGACGTTTCATCGACAGCGCTGCCAACGCCTTGGACGGTAACGGCGCCAAGCTGCGGGAGACCATCGCGCAACTGTCCGGGGTGGGCCGCATTCTGGCGAGCGGCAGCGGCAACATTGCCGACATCATCAAGAACTTGCAGACGTTCGTCACTGCGCTGCGCGACAGCAGCAGCCAGATCGTCTCTTTCCAGAACCGGTTCGCCACCCTGACCAGCGTGCTCGACGAGGGCAAGTCTGACCTGGATGCAGCCCTGAAGGATCTATCGGTTGCCGTGGGCGAGGTGCAGCGGTTCATCGCGGAAACCCGAGACCAGACCGTTGAGGCGATCCAACGGTTGACGAACGTGACGCAAAACCTCGTTGACCATCAGCATGATCTCGAACAGGTTCTGCACATCGCGCCCACGGCGTTCGCGAACGCCTACAACGTCTACAACCCCGACACCGGCAGCGCTCTGGGGGCATTCGCGCTGACCAATTTCTCCAACCCCGTGCAGCTGGTGTGTTCGGCCATCGGCGCGGTCGGAAACGCGACCGCCCCCGAAACGGCGAAGCTATGCGGCCAGTACCTCGGCCCCGTGCTGCGACTGCTGAACTTCAACGAGCTGCCGTTACCGTTCAATGCATACCTGATGAAGTCGGCCAGCCCGGAGAACATCATCTATTCCGAGCCGAACCTGGCCCCCGGGGGGACCGGGCCAAAACCGGCTGCACCCGAGATTCCGCCGATTGTGTCGGCATACACAGGACTGAACAACGATGTTCAGCCGCCACCGGGATACGGTCTGCCTCCTGCGGAGGGCCCGGGTCCGACCGCGCCCGATCACTTGCCGGCGGCTCCATCGCCGGCGCTGTACCCGGGCGCACCCGTTCCCGCACCGCCGGCGTCCAACCAGGCAACGCCCGCGCCGCCGCCCCGGAGTCTGCCCGATATGCTGCTGCCCGCAGAGGGGCCCTCATGACCGCCTGGCACAAGGCGGCGGCAGCCGTGGCGACCGGCTGCTGCGTCATGCTGACCGGCACAAGCTGCGCGTTCCAGGGGGTCAACGCACTGCCGTTGCCCGGCGCCGTTGGCCGCGGGTCCGGCGCCACCACCTACCACGTCGAGGTCGCCAACGTTGGCCGGCTGGAGTCGAACTCGCCGGTGATGATCGACGACGTCGTGGTGGGCAGCGTGGGCAAGATGACGGTGAAGGGATGGCACGCCATTGTCGACGTGTCGGTGAAACCCGATGTGGTGGTGCCGGTCAACGCGGTAGCCGCCGTCGGTCAGACCAGCCTGCTGGGGTCAATGCATGTGGAACTGGCCCCGCCGCCCGGGGAGGCGGCGCGCGGGAGGCTCGCACCCGGCAGCACGATTCCGCTGAACAAATCCTCGACCTACCCGTCGACCGAGCAGACCTTGGCGTCGCTGTCGCTGGTGGTCAACGCCGGGGGATTGGGGCAGATCGGCGACATCATCCACGACTTCAACGCGGTTCTGTCAGGACGGCAAGGGCAGATCAGAGATCTGCTGGGTCGCCTGGACAGCTTCGTGGGGACGCTCGACCAACAGCGCGACAACATCATTGCATCGATTCAGGGGCTGAACCGGCTCGCCGACATACTGGCGGGGCAGCGCGATGTCCTCACCGACGCGCTGCGCAAACTACCGCCCGCGCTGGAGGTGCTCATCACGGAGCGACCGCGCCTCATCGAGGCACTCAACAGACTGCGCGTGTTCAGTGACACCGCCACAGGCGTGGTCAACGACACCGAGGCGGACCTCGTGAAAAATCTGGAGAACTTGGAGCCGACGATCCGTGCGCTTGCCGACGTCGGTCCGGATCTGGTCACGGCACTGGCCGGTGCGCCGATCTTCCCGTACACCCAGGTTTATATCGACAGGGCGTATCGGGGCGACTACGTGAACCTCTTCATCATCTTCGACTTCACCATTCCCCGACTCAAACGTTCGCTGCTGATGGGAACCCGCTGGGGCGAGGAGGGCGCTCAGCTGGTACCGGCACCTGGGGACCCGTGGTATTTGAACTACTCTTACGATCCGCTCGGCGCCCCGTTCGCGGTGCCGCCACCCGACGGCGCCGCGCCAACGGGCCCCGCCGGTTCGCCGCCACCTGCCGCCGCACCGGGAATCGGATCGCCGGTCAGCCCTGCGGTATCGCCGCCGGAGCTCGCGCCCTTAGACGAGGGTGGTCGCTGATGATCACCCGCTTCATCCGTATCCAGCTGGCGATCTTCGCCACTGTGGGCACCTTTGCCGTGGCCATGATGACCTTCAACTACATCCAGGCGCCGACGCTGCTGGGCATCGGTCGTATCACCGTGACGGTGGAACTGCCCGCTGCCGGCGGGCTCTACCGTTTCAGCAACGTGACCTATCGCGGTGTGCGGGTCGGCAAGGTCACCGCGGTCGCGTTGACACCTCGTGGTGCGAACGCGACGCTCTCTCTCGGGACATCGCCAAAAATCCCGGCCAACCTGACCGCCGAGGTGCGCAGCGTCTCGGCAGTGGGCGAACAATTCATGGACTTGCAGCCGCGCACCGACTCCGCGCCGTACCTGCGGGACGGCTCGGTTATCCCGATGAGCGATACCAGAATCCCGCAACCGGTGGGTCCCATGCTGGATCAGGTGAGCGCGCTGGTTGACAGCATCCCGAAGAACAAGCTCAACGCGTTGCTCGACGAGTCGTTCAAGGGCCTCAACGGGGCAGGTTACGACCTCGGGTCGCTGTTCGACTCCACGGCCACGCTCTCGGGCGATCTGACGCCCCTGGCGGGCCGCACCCGCGCCCTGGTCGAGGACAGCGGTCCGCTACTGGACTCACAAGCCCAGACGACCGACGCCATCAGGATTTGGGCGCGCAGCTTGGCAGGGGTTACCGAGCAGGTGGTGAGCGACGACGATCAGCTGCGCACGCTTTTGCGGGAGGGGCCCGGAGCCCTCGACGAGGTTTCTCGGCTCCTCAACCAAGTCAAACCGACGCTGCCGGTATTGCTTGCCAACCTCACGACAATCGGCAGGATCGCCGTGACGTATCACGCCGGCTTGGAGCAGCTGCTGGTGTTGCTGCCTCCCTATGCCGCGAGCATTCAGACCTACGGCCTGGGAAGAAACAATCCCTACGGCTTTGCTATGGGCGATTTCACCCTCACGGTGAGCGATGGGCCGGCATGCACCGTCGGCTTCCTGCCGCCGTCTTCGTGGCGATCTCCGGCGGATACCACCACGATCGATACTCCCGACGGCCTCTACTGCAAGCTCCCGCAGGATTCACCGCTCGGAGTTCGCGGCGCCCGCAACTACCCATGTATGGGAAAGCCGGGAAAGCGCGCGCCGACCGTCGAGATCTGCGACAGCGACAAGCCGTACGAACCGTTGGCAATGCGCCAACATGCGCTCGGCCCCTATCCGATCGACCCGAATCTGCTCGCGCAGGGCATCCCTCCGGATGATCGAGTTACGTTCGGGGGCAACATCTTCGGGCCGGTGGAGGGGACACCGCTGCCGCCGGGTGCTGCCCCGGCGGGAACGCCACCCGGGGAACCTTCGCCGCCGGCCTCACCCCCCGCACCCGAGAGCGCGACTCCGCCGCCTGCGCCGTCGCCGGCGGCGGGGCCCGTAGGTGCTTTGGCACCCGCGTCCGCACGATCGTCGGCGACCGGCGGCCCAACGCCGGGTCCGTCGGTGGCTATCGCGCAGTACAACCCGGTGACGGGTCAGTACGTCACCCCGAGTGGCCAAGTCTTTACCCAGTCGGACCTGGTGGCGCCGCATGGGGCACGGACATGGAGAGACTTCTTCCCGACATAGGCCGCAGGATCAACAGGGCAGTCGGTCAGCCCGCCTTGACCAACCTGAAGGGCAAGGTGATCTGAAGCGCCTTACTGATGCCGCAGGCGCCACTGATCCCGGTCGTCTCATCGAAGCCGGCCAGGGTGGTCGACCCGGGAACGACGTAGGCGTCCGGCCCGGCCGACCAGAATTTGTAGATCTGCATCCCATCGGCAGCCGTACCGTCGGAACACGGCTCCCATTTCGGCACGATCCGCTTGACGTACCACAGATTGCTCTTCTTGTAGATGGTTGCCGTCCATCCCTGGTCGCTCGTCACGGTGCCCGTGCACTCGGTGGGATAGCTACACGTAGTCGTGACCGTCCACGTGCTTGTTACCGTCGCCTCGTCGTGGAACACCTCGTTGGTATTGGCCCAGTCGCCGTTCGACGTGGCGACATAGCGGCCGTTGAGGCCCCAGTCGTCTGCCTGAGCCGGTGATGCACCACCCAGCCCTGCCGCCAGCACGGCAGCCGTAGATGCGGCTGCCGCCGCCACACGAGATACACGCATCGCCTGCCCCTGAACGTCGGGACCGCCCACCGGCGGGACGCGCGGTTGCGGGTCCGCCGGGATCATCCTGTCAGCGCACCCGCCCCGGTGAGTCGATTCGTCCACTCACCGATACGGGGTCCGGGTGATATTTCCACTACGCGGAATACCGCAGCGGGCTCGTGAGTTCCGTCACCTACGTTGACTGCTGACGGTCTGCCGCAAGGCAATTCGCCGTGGTTCTTCGTTGGTGCGCCGACCGGGCACGGCCTAGAACGAGTACCGACTATCGGCGCAGCACGCGGAATGGACAGGAGGTCGCGATGCCGTCCGGCAAGCATCCTCTCCCGACGCTGGAGGATCTCCGGCTCGATGGGCAAGTGGGCGAGTTCGACAGTGAGGCGATAGCCGGCGACACGCTTGCCCTCGCCGAAGAGGCGGAGGCAGAAGCCGTCGCGGCCGAAGCTCGCGCCGCCGCCGCGCTGGCTCGCGCACGTGCGATCCGGCTGCGCCGGGCTGCCGAGACCGCCCAGCGCAGCAGTATCGGGGAGCTTGCTGCCACGGAGCCCACTGAACTTGCGGTTATCGATGACACCGATGACGCGACGGTCGCGGACACCGATGCCACCGCAAGCGAAGACGTCGTTCAGGAGGAGGTGCGCTCAGCTCGGTGGCGCCGGTCACGGCCGCGCTGGTTGCGCCGTCCGCCGTGGCGGGCGGTCGCCGTCGCGCTCGCCGTCATTTGCACCTGCGCGTTGCTCGCGGCCAGCGGTTACATGGCCTGGTATCACCAGCAGGCCCTGCGTCGCCAGCAGCACACCGCGGAGTTCGTGGCGGCCGCTCGCCAGGGCGTGGTGGCGTTGTTCTCCATCGACCACGACAAGGCGAAGGAGGACGTGCGCCGCATCCTCGACAACTCAACCGGCCAGTTCAAGGAAGACTTCCAGCGCGAGGCCAAGGACTTCACCCAGGCGGCGCAGGACGCCAAGGTCGTCACCGAGGGCACGGTGCAAGCCGCGGCCGTCGAATCGATGACGGATGACTCCGCCGTCGTGCTGGTCTCAGCCACCTCGACCGTCACCAACGCGGCCGGCGCCAAACAAGATCCCCGGCCATGGCGGCTCAGTGTGAACGTGTCCCGAGACGGCGACCGGGTCAAGATTTCGAAAGTCGAGTTCGTACCGTGACCACCGAGCATGTGAAGACCCATGACGTGGACGAAGAGCGCGACCACGGTTCCGACATCGACGAGCCGCACGCCGACGATTCCGGCGAGACACTCGCCGAGACGGGCGACACAAGGGCAGACGGCGTACGGGCGGACGGTGCGCGATTCGTCCTTGTCCGCCGGGTCATGTCACACCGGCGTCTACTGACCGTGGGTCTGCTGCTGGTGACCTCGGCCTGCGTGGCCGCCGGGTTGTACTTCACCCAGTATCGGCCCGACCGTGAGACCGATGACGCGGCAGCCAAGGCAGCCGCCGCCGCGGCCGCGGAAGGCACCGTGTCGCTGCTGTCGTATGGGCCGGACAGCCTGGACCGCGACCTGGCAGCGGCCAAGTTGCACCTGACGGGTGACTTTCTCACCTACTACAGCAAGTTCAGCGACCAGATCGTCGCGCCGGCGGCGGAGCAGAAAGCGGTGAAGACGACCGCGTCGGTGGTGCGCACGGCCGTCTCGCAGCTGCGCCCCGACTCAGCCAAGGTCGTGGTCTTTCTCAATCAGACCACGATCAGCACAACCAAACCCGAACCGACCCAGACGTCCAGCAGCGTCGTGGTCAGCCTGACCAAGGTCAACGGCACCTGGCTGATCTCGGCCTTCGACCCGGTGTAGCCGTGGCCCACCGATCCGGTCGGCGAGCGAACCCGCGGAGGACGAGATTGCCGTGAAGCGACTCAACGGCTGGGATGCGATGCTGCTTTACAGCGAGACCGCCAACATTCCCGGTCACACCCTCAAGATCATCGTCATCGATGCCCGCAACTTCGACGGTGACTTCACATTCGAGTTGTTCCGCGACTGGCTGCGGGGCAGACTGCCGGTGCTGGACCCCTTGCGCTACCGACTCGTCGAGGTGCCATTCAAGCTGCACCATCCGGTCTGGCTGCAGGATAGCGAGGTCGACCTCGACTACCACCTGCGCCGCGTGCGGCTACCCAGTCCCGGCGGGCGGCGGGAGCTGGACCAGGTCATCGGTGACATCGCGAGCGGTCTTCTGGACCGTGGCCGTCCGCTGTGGGAGATCCACTTCGTCGAGGGCATGGCCGACCACCGGTTCGCGATCGTGCTGAAGCTGCACCACTCACTGGCCGACGGCGTGGCGGCAGCGAACTTGATCGCACGTGCCCTGAATCCGGGCCATGACGGCGAGCATCAAGACGACGTGGATGCCGGCGCAGTGCAACCCACGACCGGCCAATTGCTGCGCGCGGCGGCACGAGACCATCTGCGCCAAGTCGAGAGTCTTCCCGGCCTGGTCCGGGGAACGGCGCAGGGCGTGTCGCGACTGCAGCGGCGCGCCAAGGAACGTGGTGAGCTGCCGGAGCTCGCCCCCTCCTTCCGGGCGCCGAAGACCTTCATCAACCATCCGGTCTCCGCGGGGCGGCGGTTTGCCACAGCGACCCTGTCGCTCACGGATTTCAAACAGACCAGCAAGCATCTCGGGACAACGCTCAACGACCTGGTGCTCGCCGTGGCGGCAGGCGCATTGCGGCAGTTGCTGTTGCGCTATGGCGGTCGCGCCGACCAGCCGATCATCGCATCGGTGCCGACGAGCCTGGATGCCTCGCCGGACCGACTGTCGGGCAACGAGCTGAGCGCCATGAACCTGTCGTTGCCGGTTCATATCGACGATCCGTTGGAAAGGGTGCGGCTGACATCGGTGGCCACCACGATCGCAAAGGAAGACATCCGGCTGCTCGGGCCCACGGTGCTCGAATCCTGGGTGGCGTATCTACCGCCGGCACTGTCCCCGCCGTGGTACCGGTGGCGGTCCAGGCGGGAGGCCAGGCACAAGCTGCTGAACCTGCCGGTCTCGAACGTTCCCGGGCCTCGTGCACGGGGAACCATCGCCGGCGCGATTGCAAGCGAGATCTATTCGGTGGGACCGCTTGTAGCCGGGTGCGCGATGAACATCACGGTGTGGAGTTACGTGGATCAGCTCAACGTGTCGGTGCTCACCGACGACCAGACACTTAACGATCCGCATGAGGCGACCGACGCGATCGTCGACGCGTTCGTGGACATCCGCAGGGCGGCAGGACTTTCCACGGAGATGACGGAACTCGTCAGCTGCATGGCGCCCGCCCACGCAACCAGTTGACCGGGGCGTCGGCACGCTGCGCCGCGTCACTGTCAGCGGCTGCCCCCACCTTGCTGATACGTCTCGATGATTGCCTTGCGTGCCGATCTCCAGGTGAGGCCTAAGTCGGCCAGGGTTCGTGAATCGTCGGTGGGGATCGCCGCGGTAACTAGTTGCGCCGCTTCATAACTGAAGGTGCTTCCGATGGGCAGCACCCGGTTGACCAGGTCGCCGATTCGTCCCATCGCGCGGAACACGGCCGGGCTCACCGGGATGCGTCGCAGGCGGCGTCCGGCGCCTTCTTCGATGGCGGAGATGATGTCGTCAAAGGTCATCAATTCGCCGCCACAGACGTAGCGGCGGGGTCCCAGCCCGGGTCGCATGAGGGCGACGTGCACGTCTGCTACGTCGCGCACATCGATTATCGGCATGGCGGCGTTGCTCATGCGCGGCGCCACGCCGTAGCGAATCATTATCTCCCAACCCTGTTCGCTGATACCCGCCGCCGTGAAAAACGCCGGGCCCACCACACTGGACGGGTAGGTGACCACGACCGGAGCGCCATCGCTCTGCATCGCTCGGGCGACCCGGTCCGCGTACGCCTTGGTTTTCGCGTACGCCGACCGGCCCGCTGCCGTCGGGGTTTCCGGACCGATCGTGTCTCCCGGCGGCGGAAACAACGCAGTGTAGCTACTAACCAACACGATCGGGTCGAAGCCGCGCTCATGTGCGAGCCGCAGCACCGATTCCGTTGCTTTGGCATTGATCTGCCACATCAGCTTCTCTTGCCGATTGTCGGTACCGACGACGCCGGCCGCGTGCACCAAGGCGTCACAGCCGTCAAGTAATTCGGCTACGGCCTCGGTGTCACGGACGTCGCCTTCTACCGGCGTCAGGTCACCCAGATCGGACAGCCGCCGCAGCAGCTCGTCATGCCCCCTGTCTGCCCGGAACTGTAGGCGGATACGGTGCCCGGCCGCGAGCAACGCCCGGGCGGTGTGGGCACCGACGTATCCGGTTCCCCCGGTCACAGCAATCTGCACTGATGTCCTTTCTTTGCTTTGCATGGGCCGTCTTCCGTTGTAGCACCGAGCCGACGAGGCGACCGACCGGTGTTTCGCTGACTAGCAGGGGCTGCCGTCAGCAACGATGCGCCGCCAGGGCAAAGTCGACAGCCTCAGCGAAGGTCAGCGATTCACCCTCTCGACGGGCTGCGTCATATTCGGTCGTTCCGAGCGCTTCGCGCGCAAGTTCTTCGCACTTGCGGTGGTGGTCCATCAGGTCGGGGAACTTCAGCATCGCAGTGCCGACGGCACTGAACATCGACTCGGCGGCACTCATCAACACGACGGCATAGCGCGCGCCGCCGTCTTCCATCGCTATCCATGCCAGCGCCTCCAGGCATGCTGCCGCCACGCGCGCATCGTTGGTCGACTGCGCCAGTTGCAAACCCTCCCTGAGCCGGTTGCCCGCTTCTTCACGCTCATTCAGCCGCCATTTTGCAACCCCGATTGACCACAAGGCGTTTGTCCGATACACCGATTCGCCATGCGACACCGAAAGCGCAAGCGCTTTCTCATACCACGGCAGCGCCCGCTCCGGACTGCCGCGCAGCTCGTGGGCCCAGCCGAGGTTCATCAACCCCACGGAGAGCACATTGAGATCGCTGGTCGCCTGGATTGCCGGCTCCAAGGTGGTCAGCGCACGTTCGAGGTCCCCCTCGAGCAGGGCGGTGAACCCGTCCGCGATGAGGACGTAGGCGTGGGCGGAGGGGTCGGTCAGCTGTTCGACCAGCGCTCGAGCCTCGGTCACCCGCGCCCGCGCCGCCGACATGTCGCCCAGCACCGCGGCCAGGATAGTAGCCGCATACAGCGCCTTGGCGCGACCTGTGGTGTTGTCGGGCGGCGCGTCACGAAGCGCGCGGTCAAGCAACCGGCGTCCCTCGCTGAACAGCCCACGGGTCGTCCAGAACGGGACCAGCGCCGCTGCCGTCTGCAGCGCCGTCACGCCACCCTGAGACAGACTGAAGTCGAGCGCTTCGCGCAGGTTCGGCAACTCCGCCTCCACCCGGTGGAACCACCACAGTTGACGCGGACTGAACCACTCCGCTTCCGCGCCGACGACCAACTTGTGGTACCAGTTGTGGTGCCGTTGACGCAGTTCGTGATATCCGCTGGTTTGCTCGATCTTCTCCAGGCCGAACGCGCGCAATGTCTGCAGTAACCGGAAGCGGACAACGCCGCCCGCGCCGATTCGCACCAGAATCGACTTGTCGACCAACGAGGACAACAGGTCGACAAGCTGGTCAGCATCGAGTCCGGTGCCGCAGATGTCTTCGGCCGCATCAAGTTCGAAACTCCCGGCGAAAACCGAAAGCCGTTCCCACAGCTGCCGTTCGGCAGCCGTACAGAGGTCATAGCTCCAAGCGATGCTCCAACTCAGGTTCCGCTGGCGGGCCGGAGCGTGACGGCGGCCGCTGCTCAACAAGGTGTATCGGGAGGACAGCCGGTCCAGGATCTGCTTGGGCGTCATCGCCTTCAGCCGCGCCGTTGCGAGCTCGATGCCCAACGGCAGGCCGTCAAGCCGCGCGCAGATCCGCGCCACAATGTCTTTGTTCTCCTGGTTTAGTTCGAAACCCGGTACCGCGGCGGCAGCGCGGTCGGCGAACAGCGCCACCGCGTCATATCCGGAAAGTCCATGCAGCGTGGGCTCGGATTCCACGTCCGGACAGGCCAGCGGCAATAACGGCAGCACGGATTCCCCTGCAATGGCGAGGGGTTCGCGGCTCGTCGCCAAGATTTGAACATTCGCGCAGACTCGCAAGACCGATTCGACGAACGTAGCGACGGCATCGATCACCTGCTCACAGTTGTCGAGTACGAGCAGCAACTCACTGGAAGACAAGAACTCGATCACCACGTCGCGCAACGGTCGGCCCGGCTTGTCGCGTAGACCCAAAGCCGCGGCCACCACGTCGATCAGCAACGACGGGTCACGTAACTCATCTAACGTGACCAGCCAGGCCCCATCGCGGAATTTCGTTCTCACCTCGGCGGCGGCTCGAAGGGCCAGACGAGTCTTGCCCACACCACCGATGCCCGTCAGCGTCGCCAAACGAGACCGAGCCAACATTTCCTTCAGGCGCCGCAAATCGGTGCTGCGGCCGACAAAACTGGTCAGGTCGAGCGGAAGGTTGCCCGGAGCACGTTCGCTGCCAACGCTTTCCGCTGGCCTTTGCGTTGACGGCGGGACGCGCAACGCCATCTGGTCAACGGGCAAGCCGTGATTGCGCTGGATCTGCTGCAGCTCCTCCCCTAACTCGACCACGGATGGGCGATCCCGCCGATCGCGCGACATCGCGCTTGCGACGGCCGCCGCAACGTCAGCTGGGACAGCGCTATCCCGCAGATCGGGCGCGGCCTCGGAGGCGATCCGCAAGAACTGCGTCACCACCTGCTCGCCGCTGCGGCGTTCGAAGGCCGCGTGCCCGGTGAGTGCGCAGAACAGGGTGGCTCCCAATCCGTATACGTCAGATGCAGTCGTCGGCGCCTCGCCCCCGAGAACCTCCGGGGCGGTGAATGCGGGCGATCCGGTAAACGTGCCGCTGGCGGTGCTAAACCCGCCGGGAATGTGCGCGATGCCGAAATCGGTCAAAGCGGGCTCGCCGTAGTCGGTCAACAGAATATTGCCGGGTTTGACATCGCGGTGCAGCACGCCGATGAGATGCGCGGTCTGCAGGGCGCCGGCCATCTTGATTCCCAGCCGCAACACCTCCTGCAACGGCAGTGGACCGTGCCGGCGGATCCGGTTGTCGAGCGAACCACGGTTGTGGTACTCCATCACCAAAAACGGTTGGCCGCTTTCGGTTTCACCGACCCTCAGCACGGCGACGATGTTGGGGTGGTCGCTCAGCCGGCCCATGGCGCGTTGCTCGCGAATGAACCGCTGCCGATCGGCATCCAGCTCGCCAGTCAGGACCTTTACCGCGACGACGCGGTCCAGGGCGGTCTCGGTGCATCGATACACGATTCCGAAACCGCCGCGGCCGATTTCCTCGGCATCTGCCAGCCCGACGGCACGCAATTCCGCGGCGACGGCAAATGCTACGTCGCGCTGTGTCTTGGACGGATCCCTGGCCATTCACCGCTTCCTTGCGATGGGCCCAGCATAAGCCAGGGTCAGTTGCGGCCGCCCGGGGTCAAGGTTGTTCGCTCGTCGCCAGGCCGGCCAGGGCCCTCAGCTCGCGACGCACGATCTTGCCGGTGCTGCTGCGGGGCAGCTCGTCGATGAAGACGATGTCGCGGGGAACTTTGAAGTTGGCCAAGTTGTCGCGGACATGCTGCTTGAGTTGGTCCGCGGTCGCCGAGGCCCCGTGTTCGAGGACGACCAACGCCGTTAGCCGCTGGCCGAACTGCTGGTCGTCTACGCCGATCACGGCCGCTTCGGCGACGGCCGGATGGGCCGCGAGCATCCTCTCCACCTCGATCGGGTAGACGTTCTCGCCCCCCGATACGATCATCTCGTCATCGCGGCCCACGACGAAAAGCCGCCCGGCCGCGTCGAGGTAACCCAAGTCGCCCGAGGCCATGAAGCCATCGTGGAAATCCTTGGTGGCGCCGGAGGTGTAGCCATCGAACTGGGTGGTGTTGCGCACGAAGATCTGACCTACCGTCCCGGTCGGCGCGTCCCAGAGCTTCTCGTCGAGAATGCGGATGTGGGTGCCTTCGACCGGTCTACCGGCGGTTTCGGGGGCCGCGCGCAAGTCCTCGGGCGCGGCCCGTGCCACCATGCCGACCTCGGTGGCGTTGTAGTTGTTGTAGACGATGTCGCCGAACCGGTCCATAAACGCGGTCACCACGTCGGGCCGCATGCGTGAACCCGAGGCGGCGGCAAAGCGCAGTGTGCGACAGTCGTAGCGATTGCGCACCTCCTCGGGAAGATCCATGATGCGGTCCAGCATCACCGGTACCACGCCAAGGCCGGTCGCCCGGTGCCGCTCGATGAGCTCAAGGGTGGCCTCGGCGTCGAACTTGCGACGGGTGACCACGGTGCAGGTCATCATCGCCGAGAAAACCAACTGGAAAAATCCCCAGGCGTGAAACATAGGGGCCACCACGACGGTGGTCTCCTCGGCCCGCCACGGTGCCGCTTTCAGAATGGCCAGCAAGGCCTCCGCGCCGCCGCCGGATCGCTTGGCGCCCTTCGGTGTTCCGGTGGTACCCGCGGTCAGCATTATCAGCTTGCCCTTGCTTAGACGCCTGGGCCGCTGACCGAGGTGGGCCGAGATCAGCTTCTCGACCGTGAGGCCATCCGCTGACAGCTCATCCGTCCAGGCGAAGATCCGAGTGGCGTCTGGATTGCCGGCCAGCGCCAGATGCACTGCGGCGGTGAACTCTTCGTCGTAGATGACGATGTCCACTTTCTCTCGCATGACCACCTCGGCCAGCGCTGGTCCTGCGAATGACGTGTTCATCAGCACCACGTCGGCACCGCTTCGGGTGGCACCGACGAGCGATTCGACGAAGCCGCGGTGGTTGCGGCACATGATTCCCACCGTCTTCGGAGCGGCTTGGCCACCCGAGAGTGCTTGCAGCGCCGACGCAACGGCATCGGACCGCTCGTCCAGTTGACGCCATGTCAGCACGCCCAGTTCATCGACCAGTCCCGGGCGATCCGGGCAGCGCCGCGCCGCGATCGCGAAGCCGACTGTCTCCGTTGCCCCTTCGCGCCGCGCTGCCGCGAGGATCCGAAAGTACTTGTCCGGCCTCAGCGGGGCGATCAGCCGCGCCCGCCGCATCGTTCGGGCCAGTTCCCGGCCCTGCTTCATCCGGTCCAGCATCGCCACCACCTAACCGAGCACCGGAAATCGACGCTCACTTGCCAGCCGGTCGAGAGCTGTCTGCATCACTGACCGCACGTGTGTGTCGACCTCTTCGACATCGGGGTTGGGGCCGAATCGATCGGCGATGTCGATCGGCTCCAGCACCTGTGTGACGATCTTGGTCGGCAGCGGCAGGTTGAGCGGGAGCACGACGTTGAGACCGAACGGAAACCCGAAGGTTATCGGCATGGACTGGGTGCCGAGCAGCCGCTTGAATCCCAGCCGCTTCGCCAGCCATTCGCCCCGCCCGAGGTACAACTGGTTCTCTTGGGCGCCGATCGATACCATCGGCACGATCGGAACCCCAGCCTCCAGCGCCGTGCTGACGTAGCCTTTTCGTCCCGCGAAGTCGATCTTGTTGGCCGACCAGCTGGGTCGGTAGGCGTCGTGATCCCCACCGGGAAAGACGACCACGACGCCACCCGATCGCAGCGCCTCGGCGGCGTTGTCGCGGGTGGCGCGGATGACTCCGGCCCGGACGAGCACATCGCGGGTCCGGCTCTTGAAAAGGATGTCGTTGGCAAGGGTGTACACGGGGCGGTCATACCCCAGCTTGTCGTAATAGTCCGTGGCAAACACCAGCACGTCCACCGCGTACAGCCCGCCGGAATGGTTCGACACCACGAGGACGCCGCCCGGTGGAAGGGCCTGCAGTCCACGCACTTCCGCGCGGAACCAGCGTTTGAGGAGCGGCCCGATCACCCCGATCAGGCGTTCAGTGAATTCGGGGTCCCATTTTGCGATCTCGGTTCGACCCATATCCGTTGCAGGCATGCGCATCTCCTCGTCGGCACAGACTAGGAGCTGGAACGCACGAGGAGGCCGGCGTTTTCTGCTGAGCGGACGGCGGCTCCCCAACGCCGGCCGTCTGCACCTCAATATCGCAGAGTCGAGTCGACGGCGACAGCCGCTGGCGACCCGCTTAGGCGAAACGACGTCGACGACGCAAGCACACGAGAGGGACCACCGACATGTCGATCTTCCTGAGCAAAGGGTCCACGGTCATTGTCCAGGGCATCACCGGCAGCGCGGGCAGCAACCACACCGCTCGGATGCTTCAGGCCGGTACCCGGATTGTCGGCGGTGTCAACGCCCGCAAAGCCGGCACCACTGTCACCCAGGTGGACAAGGACGGCAATGACGTCGAATTGCCGGTGTTCGGAACCGTTGCCGAGGCGATGGAAGAAACCGGCGCGGACGTCTCCGTCGCGTTTGTACCGCCCGCGGCCGCCAAGGACGCGATCATCGAGGCCAGCGACGCCGAAATTCGACTGCTGGTGGTGATCACCGAGGGAATCCCCGTTCAGGACATGACATATGCCTGGGCCTACAACATGCACAAGGGCGGCAAGACGCGAATCATCGGGCCGAACAGCCCGGGCGTGATCACACCCGGGCAAGCGCTCGCCGGGATCATCCCCGCCAACATCACCGGGCCGGGCCCGATCGGGCTGGTGTCCAGGTCCGGCACGCTTACTTACCAGATGATGTACGAACTAAGGGATTTCGGCCTATCGACCTGTGTCGGTATCGGGGGTGATCCCTTGATCGGCACCACGCACATCGATGCGATTGCGGCGTTCGCCAAGGACCCGGACACCGCGCTTATCGTGATGATCGGAGAAATCGGCGGTGATGCCGAGGAACGTGCGGCCGATTACATCAAGGCCCACGTGTCCAAGCCGGTAGTCGGCTACGTTGCCGGTTTCACTGCCCCTGAGGGAAGGACGATGGGTCATGCAGGTGCGATCGTGTCTGGTTCGTCCGGCACGGCAGCCGCGAAGAAGGAGGCTCTCGAGGCGGCCGGGGTCAAAGTCGGCAAGACGCCTTCAAAGACGGCGTCGTTGGTGCGCGAAATCCTGCAAAGCAGCTAGCCAGTGCCAGGTCAGGCATCGACCCGCACGTCAGTGCGACGCGATGCCGGCAGCCTGTTCGAGCGCTTGCAGCTCGGGCTCGACGGCGTCGGCGAGTTCGTCGATGTCATCGGCGATCTCCGGCGTGGTGGCGATACCGAAGTCGACCCAGTCGCGGTAACTGAAGCAGGTGATGTTCAGGCCGACGTCCAACGTCACGGGGCCGATTGGGATCATGCGCTCGACGACCGCGCCCGCGAGGTAGAGGGGGAAGTCCGGCCCGGGCACATTGGAGATCACGACGTTGTTGGGGACCAGGGTTCCGCTGAGATGGCTGGCGGCATAGGCGCGGGCAGCCAACGACACCAGACCCGGTGGCGCCACCTCGGACATCCCGATGATCTGGTGCGCCGTAAGCGCCTTGGCCATCTCCTTCGCGCCCTGGGTACTCGTGTGGATGCTCCTCAGCCGGTCGGCCGAGTCGGCGACGTCGGTGGCCAGGCGGACTTGCATGGCGCTGACTTGGTTGCCGAGCTGCCTGCTGTCACTCCGCGTGGAGACCGGAACTTGGGCCACCAGTGACCGCTCGGGAAGTTCGCCGCGGTCTTGCAGGTAGCGCCGTATCGCGCCGGACGCGACCGCAAGGAGCACGTCGTTGACCTTCACCTCGAATGCGCTCTTGATGGCCTTGACGCGAGCCAGTTCCACTCTGCTTCCGGTGAAGCGGCGGTTCGGCGAAATCGGGGTGTTGAACCGCGTTTTCGGCGCGTCGAAGTATCCGGGCGGTTTGTTGGCCAGTCCCCTCACTGCCAGCTGCTGGCGAACGGTCTGCTCGGCGACGCGCATCACCCGGTAAGGCGTCATGACCGCGACGTTCACGAGTCCACCGAGGAGTCGTCGCTCGAAGCGGGGGATGTCGTCGTCGATCGGTGATTGGTTGCCCTCGGCGGCCGGCGGTCGGGGTTCGGGCGTGATATCCATCATGATCTCACCGATCCCGGCGCCCGATTCGCCGTCGACCAGCGCGTGATGCATCTTAGAAAGCAGGGCTACCCGCCCGTGTTCGACCCCTTCGATGAACCACATCTCCCACGGCGGCCTGCTGCGGTCGAGTTTGTAGGACAAGAGACGCCCGGTGAGCTCTTCGAGTTCCTTGCGGCCGCCGGGAGGCGGCACAGCGATCCGTCGAATGTGGAAGTCGATGGCGAACCCCGAATCGTCAACGATCCAGGGCCGGTCCAGGCCCAGCGGCGCGTCGACCACCCGACAGCGTAGCCGCGGCATCGCCGGCAACCGCGCCGCGGCGAGATCGCGAACCGCGTCGAATGAAAAGCCGGGGGCTTCGGTGGGATCGCAAATCGTCAAGGCGCCTATGTGCATGTGCCAGCTCGGGGTCTCCGAGTACCAAATGGCGGCGTCAAGGCTGGACAATCGCGACATGGCGGCAGCGTAGAGCGCTCGCCGGCGGTCAGCGCGTGATGTTGCCACCCACCGGTATAAGGGTCCCGCGGGCCTCGACCGGGAATCGATACTGGCCCCCATGGCAGAGGTCGACGTCGAGCTCGCGCCGATCGGGGCGGTGCAGCGGACACGCGTCGGCCGCACCGCGACCGAGCCGCTGCGCGAGGACATCCGGTTGCTCGCCGGCATCCTCGGCGACACGATTCGTGAGCAGGACGGGGACGAGGTGTTCGGCCTCGTCGAGCGGGCTCGGTCCGAGTCATTTCGAGTGGGCCGCTCCGAGCTCGATCGCGCCGGGCTGGCGCGCATGTTCGACGGCATGGACATCCGGCAGGCGATCCCCCTGATCCGCGCGCTGACGCAGTTCTCGCTGTTGGCCAATGTCGCCGAGGACATTCACCGCGAGCGCCGTCGCGCACTGCACGTGCACGCGGGGGAGCCACCGCAGGACAGCAGCCTGGCCGCCACCTGCCGGAAACTACGCGCCGCCAATCTGCAGTCGTCGACGGTAGCCGAGGCGCTGACCGATGCGCTGGTGTCGCCGGTGATGACCGCCCATCCGACCGAGACGCGCCGCCGCACAGTATTCGATGCCCAGCGGGACATTACCGAGCTGATGCGGCTGCGGCTGCACGGCCAGACGGAGACGCCCGACGGCCGCGACGTCGAGCAGGAATTGCGCCGGCACGTGTTGACCTTGTGGCAGACGGCGCTCGTCCGGCCACGGCGGTTGAGGATCCGGGACGAGATCGAGATGGGGCTGCAGTACTACCATGCAGCCTTCTTGCAGGTGGTTCCGAAGGTCAACGCTGAGGTACGGGCGATGGTGAAAGCGCTGTGGCCCGATGCGCAGCTGCTCGGCCAACCTCTCCTACGGCTCGGCTCGTGGATCGGCGGCGATCGCGACGGCAATCCGAATGTGACTGCCGGCGCGGTGCGTTTGGCCACCAGCAGTGCCGCTTACACCGCCCTCGCTCATTATTTCGTCGAGCTGGCGGCGCTCGAACGAGAGCTGTCGATGTCCGCACAGCTGGTGACCATCACCGATCATCTTGGCGTGCTGGCCGACGGTTGCGACGACCCGGCACGGATCGACGAGCCGTACCGGCGGGCGGTGCGGGTGGTCCGTGCGCGACTCACCGCGACCGTGTCGCGAATCCTGGACCGACAGACCGAGTTCCAGCTCGACCTCGCTCTGCCGCCCTACCGGACATCCGCCGATCTGCTGGCCGATCTGGACGCCATCGATGCGTCGCTGCGTGCCAACGGCAGCGTGCTGCTGGCCGAGGATCGGCTGTCCCGGCTGCGGGAGGCGGTGCGCACGTTCGGTTTTCACCTGTGTGGCCTGGACATGCGGCAGAACTCGGATGTGCACGAAGAGGTCGTCGCCGAGCTGCTGGCGTGGGCCGGTGTGCATCTTGACTACTCGTCACTGTGCGAGCCAGACCGCGTCGAGCTGCTGGCCGCCGAACTGGCCACTCGCAGGCCGCTGATCCGGGATGGGGCACAACTGTCGGAGCTGGCCCGCAACGAGCTGGACATCCTCGCGGCCGCGGCGTGGGCGATCGACTTGTTCGGGCCGCAGGCGGTGCCCAACTACGTCATCTCGATGTGCCGATCGGTGTCGGACATGCTGGAGGCCGCGATCCTGCTGAAGGAGGTCGGGCTGCTGGACCCGTCCGGCGACGAGCCGAGATGCCCGGTGGGAATTGTGCCGCTGTTCGAGACGATCGACGACCTGCAGCGCGGGCCGTCGATCCTGGAGGCCGTTCTGCACTTGCCGCTGTACCGCGCGCTGGTGGACTCGCGCGGGGGGAGCCAGGAGGTGATGCTCGGCTATTCCGACTCGAACAAGGACGGCGGT
>NZ_JBKQQD010000095.1:0-3506 GCF_052144515.1 Mycobacterium sp.
CGCCGCCACCAAAGCCGGCGGCGGACAATACACCGACCTCACCGAACTGTTCTGCACCACAAACCGCTGCCCGGTCATCGTCGGCAACACCCTGGTCTACATCGACGAGGAACACGTGACGCTCGAATACTCCCGGCTGTTGGCACCGGTAATGGGGGCGCTGGCCGACCGCGCGCTCGCCCCCGGTTGACATGCTGCGGGGTGTTGGCGACGCGGTCCCGCATATGATCGACCCGGACCGCACTCTCGGCAACGCGTGCCGGTCACCTACTTCCTCCACAGAGGAACCGGAGGCGTCGGATTTTGTCAACATCCGTGCTCGTCACTGGCGGGGCAGGATTTATTGGATCCGCGCTCACGCGCCGACTCGTCAAAGCCGGTTACGACGTCGCTGTGATGGACGTCCTGCACCCGCAGGTGCACGGCGAACGTGCAGCGATCGACCTGCCGCCATCCGTGCAGTTGTTCACCGGCGATGTCACCCATGCCCCTGACTGGGATGCCGTGCTTCGGTTGTTCCGACCTTCCCAGATCGTCCATTTGGCGGCCGAGACGGGAACGGGAGAGTCGCTCTCTCAGGCGACGCGCCACGGCTCGGTAAACGTGGTGGGCACCACCCAACTTCTTGACGCCCTGAGCCGCTCGGCACTCGTGCCCGACCAGTTCGTCCTGGCGTCGTCAAGGGCCGTCTACGGGGAGGGCGCTTGGCAATGCGGAACACAAACCTTCTATCCGCGGCCGCGCAGCCACACTCAGCTGGTGGCCGGTATTTGGGATCCGCGAGGGCCCACGGGCGAACCTGCGGTGCCGCTTACGAGCTGCTCAGGCCGGACGGAGCCCCGGCCCACCAACATTTACGCCGCGACCAAACTCGCGCAGGAGCACATGTTGGCCGCCTGGACGGCCGCGCATGACGCCAATCTCAGTGTGCTGCGTCTGCAGAATGTCTACGGGCCGGGCCAGTCGCTGACCAATTCGTACACCGGAATAGTCGCTCTCTTCGCGCGTTTGGCGCGCCAGCAACGCCGGTTGGAGGTCTACGAAGACGGTCGGATCGTGCGCGATTTCATCTTTATCGACGATGTCGTCGAGGCGCTGTTCGCCGCGATAGAGGAACCCGCGGCTGAGCCACGCTGCCTCGACATCGGGTCGGGCAGCGCAACAACCATCCATGAGCTGGCTCGCAAGATCGCCGCCGTCTGCGACGCCCCCGAACCGACCGTCGTACCGAAATTCCGCGACGGTGACGTACGCGCCGCGAGTTGCAACATCGAGCCGGCGAAGAACAAGCTCCACTGGGGTCCGAAGTGGGCGCTCGAGGACGGTCTGCATGCACTGCTCGAATGGATCAGCAGGCAGCCCGAATTACCTTTCGAGCCAAGCGATCACGCGCATGTAACAGATCGTGCTGTAGTAGAACATGATGGGTGCCGTTAACGGCAACCTCACTTCGAACTGCAGGGCCGCAACCCAAGTCAACGCATCTGGTCGCCGGGGCTGGGGCTCGACTAGGTCTCATGGCAACTACCGGGGCCGAGTGCTCCCCCCACACGCGAGCGTGTTGCTTGACCATCGGAGCGGGCGCTGCGTCGGCGTCGCCGAGCGCTGGGTCGGGCGCTGCTGGCCGCCGCGGTATCGGATCGCGAGGGTGAACTCCCGTTGTTCGTCGGGCCGAGCTACGGCAGCGGCCTTACCACGACGGTCGCCCGCCGCTCCCTCCTCCGGGAACATTGGGCGTGCGGGCGGCGACGCTCGGTTCACTCGTAACCCGCGAGGAGCTGGCGACCACCGCCTGATCAAGGCGCCGAGGACCGCGCGTTCGCCGGCATGCTGGCATCCCTCGATGCGCTCGCCGCCGACGCGGAATTGGTGGTTGAAGTGATACCACAATGGTGGAGCGATCCGCAGCTGCGGCCGATCGACGTGCTGCGGCCCTTCCTTGAGCGCGGCTTCCAACGTCTACCTGCTGCCGTCCAACTACTGGCCGTGGCGCTACCTGCGGCCCAGGGATGCCGGGGCCCCGCAGCGGCTCCGCGACTTCGCGGCACCGGAGCGGCGCAGAAGGCTCGACGCTGTGCTGTCACACAGAAACGCCGATGCGCTGTGACGAGGGTCTCGGCACCTTGCAGATTTCGCCGGCGCCGATCACCCCGACGGCCCGCCGTCGCCGATCAGCCAACACGCTTGAGGCGGGCGAAATTTTCCACAAGATCAGCTGCGGCCGCAACGCTTTCGGCGGGTTTGGTCATCCGGGTGGCGATCTCGCGGGCCAGGGCGAGGTATTGCGGGGCGAGAATGGTGCGCAGGTCTGCGACCAGCGATTTCTCGGTAGTGGTCGAAAAGCGCCGGGCGGTGCCCATCTTCAGCCGTTTGACCGCAGCTCCCCAGAACAGCTGATCGGTCAGCGTCCAGAGGATCAACGTGGGGACCCCGGCGCGCAGGCCTGCGGCCGTGATGCCCGCGCTGCCGCGGTGCACGACTGCGCGGCAGGCTGGAAAGACCGCCCCGTGATTCATCGTGCCGACCACCTTGACGTGCTCGGCATGGGGGACGTTGCTGAAGTCAGTTCCGTCGGCGCAAACCAACGCCCGCTCGCCTAACTGCGCGCAGGCCGCACCGATCATGGCCAGCGTGTCGGCCGGAGATTCGACCGATACGCTGCCAAACCCGAAGAAAATCGGCGGTGTTCCCGCGGCAATCCACGACGCGACCTCCTCATCGGCATCCCCCGCCAACCCGAGCGTCAGCGTGCCGACAAAAGGCCGGTGGCCATCAAATTTCGCCCATTCGGCTGCCAGCCCGGGAAAGTACACCTCGTCAAAGGCCTGAATTTCGAGCGATCCACGTTCTGCGATCCGCCGCGACCAGGGGCCCGTGGCCTCCGGCAGACCCAGTTCGCGACGCTGCGCGTCCTCGACCTTCTTCGACAGGCGCCAAGACAGCCACCAGAACACCGTCATTGCCGAGCGGCACAACGGCGCCAGCAGGGACGGCAGGAGCTGGCCGTTAGCCCGCACCGGAAAGAGATGCAACGTGGCCAATGGAATGTCGTAATACTCCGCGACGTTGGCAGCGACGCCCTCGAAATTCATGCCGGTGAGTAGCAGGTCGGCCCCGTCCGCCAGCGACGTCAGCGTCGTGCTCATCTCCTCCCGGCACTGGGTATACGGCTCCCAAGTTTCGCGCCACAACCTGATCAGCTCCCGGATCCTCCAGGGGGTGCGGAAGAAACACATCCAGTAGTAGCGCTGCCGCGAAACCAAATTGACTAGCAAATCTGGTCCGTAGGCGACCGCCGCAGGCCCTGCCGCCTCGGCGAAGCCAACCAGGAAGGGCGGGACGGCTATGCACACGTCATGCCCGCGGCGCTGCAGCTCACGGCCGACAGCGACGGGGGGCTCGACATCGCCACGACTTCCCCAGCACGCCAGCGCAAATTTCACCGCGAATCCATAGCCTTTCACTTCCCGCGGGCGAAATGGAAACTGCAGCCTCACACTCCTGAC
>NZ_JBKQQD010000096.1:0-12948 GCF_052144515.1 Mycobacterium sp.
CTACCCACAGTCCGCGCTGCACTCGAACGCGAAACCGCCGAACCTGTCGTGCACAATGACCAGGTGAGCGCAGCCTGATGCTCACCGGACCGCCACCGAAGTTCCACGGAACTCGGGACAACCTCCGCGCACTGCCTGGTGGGCGTTGCCGCAGGCCGGGTTTCATGATGCCACAGATAACAGACCGTTATCCGTGGCTACCCGATCCATCGGGCACTGCTATGCGCTGCGCGGCATGCGGCAAAGGAGTTGCGTTTGGTGAACTAACCCCTCACCAGCGCCGCGTTCAGCTTCAGGCCCAGTGCTTGTCCCGCCGGGGTGCCGGCCAGCGTACGCGCGATGGATTCAACATCGTCGTGTGGACCCTGGATGTAGAACGGAGATCCCTTGTACCCAAACTGAATTGGGCAGCGTCCCGACCACGCCCCGAGATGGTCGGCCGCGGCCGCGAAGTCGGGATGGGGTTCGAACCCGAACTCACGCGCGAACTTGACAGCGCCGAACACCAGGTGTTGCGCCAGCTCCAGTGGTGCGTGCACAGGGAGTTCGTCGTAGCCAGCGAACACTGTGTAGCGAAGCTTGGGTAGGCGGTTGTTGGATACCGTTTCCGGACCAATCACGTTTTTGACGCCAAGACAGAACGTGTCGACCAGGTACACGCACACGAGGCTTCGGGATCGCTGGTCTGGGCGCACTACCATCACCGTGGCCAGCCCGCCCGTGCCGTCTGAGGCGCTGGGATTGACCGACCAGTCCGGGTGTGGCTCGAATGTGAGATCTTCGTGCCATCCCGGGTTTACCCAGCACTCGACGACATCGGGCCTGCGTTGCAGTTCCGTGTTCTGCGCGGCGATCAATCGGACCAGCGGCGCGACCTTGGCTGGCGGCACTCGCAACGCCCGCGCGATCTCTTTGGGCGAGGCGCCCCGCGCCCGTAGCTGACGGACTTGTTGCAGCAACACCTCATCGCACACAACCCCAATCGTGCCTCAATCGAGGGCCATACAGCTGCTAGCAGGCCGACAACACGCCGGGATGCCTGCCATGGGGATGGGACCACCGGATTGCCACCTGCCAATTGGGACGACCTGCCCATAGCGCTCAGAAGTAGAGTGTCGGGTACGGGGTCACGCACCGCCGAGGGTGAGGCGGCTGCTCATGTTCAGTTTGACCTCGCCGTAAGGCAGTACGTGTGACCAAAACAATGGCGTGAGACCGCGCTCGTCCTCGACGGTGAGTACGCCGTCCCAGTCCGGGTCGGCGAGGACGTCCTGGATCATGAGTACGTTGATGTAGACGATCGCAGCCTGGCAGATCCTCAGGCACAGTACGCTCATCTCCTGTTCGTCGCGCCGGTTGGACGCTAGCTCTGAACTCTTGCCGTAGAAGATGATCGAGTTGCAGCGGTTCCACGACTCGATCACGTTGAGCCCGTCGTTGATCTCGCGTTGCAGCCCGCGCGACCGAAGGTAGCGGGCCAAAAACACCGTCTTCTGCGCTCGGCCGAGTTCGATCATGGCCTGGTAGGTCGGATGGGCGGCGTTGGCCTTCATGAACCGCCGCAAGATCGCTTCCGTCGACGCGGTGCCAGTGCGGATCGCGGTGGCGTACTTGAGCATCTGGTCGTACTGCTCGGCGATCTTGGTCCAATTGATCGGACGGGTCAGCGCCGGTTTCAGCTGCGGCCACAGGTCCGGCTCCCCGGCGGCCGGCCGGTACATCTTCACCTTGTTGATGCGCTTGATCCGCGGCAGCAGATCGAACCCGAGCAATTTCGTGACACCAAACCCGATCTCCGATTGGCCATGAGTATCAACATAATTGGCTTCTACCGCCATTTCGGTGCCGTGGTGGATGGCGCCATCGACCATCGCGTGCACCTCGGAGGCGGAGCAGTTGAGCAGCTGGGAGTGGATGACCACCGACCCCTTCTCCACGCTCCAGTAGATGAGCACACCGCGGCGGCGGTAGCGGGAGTGGTACTCAGTGAAGATGTTTTGATCGAACGCGCTGAAATGCGTCGAATCCGACGCGATGGCCGTCGAAGACTCACCCCAGATCGTCGTGCGGCGGGCGGCGAAGGTCGCGTTGGCGATCTCGATCGCGATCCGCCGTGCCGCCTCGGTGTTCAGGTAGCGGCGCCGCGCATACCGGATGTCGTCCTCGCTATGCCCGTGCGCACCGCCGGCCACGGTCCTCACGCCAGTGTTGGTGCCGTTGCCATAAATCGCTAAAAGGAGCCGTTCAGCCAGCACGTTCTCCGGCAGGGTGCCGCGGTCGGCAACCGAGGTCAGCGCGCGCAGGCAGCCGGTGCGTAGCACCGTCTCCTTGAGGATGTCGATCAGCGGCACCACACCCCAACGGGTCTGGATATGGCTTTTCAGCCTGCGCAGGTTGCGGGGCTCGGCGACCGGCGGCAACGGTGTCAGCTTGATCGGACCCTGGCGGCGTTCGGCGATCTCTAGCCAGCTGCACTCGGGCAGCTCGGCGTGCAAGACGTCCAGTTCGGTACGCATCTCCTCACGCAACGCGTCGATGAACTCGGTCGGATCCAAAGGTTTGCGCAGCGCCCCATAGTGTTCGATGCGGCGTTCCTCGAAGTCAAGCGGTAGATCCTGCGCCGGGTTGCGCCACTTGTCGGCACCCACCACCCAGATCTCCTTGCACCGCAACTGATCCCGCAGGGCCTGGAAGGTGCAGATCTCATACACCATCCGCACCACGCGCCGCCGCCCACGCTGATCGGTTTGATACACCAGCTCCGCCCAGTCGCCGGACAATCCGCGATGCACGGGGATCGGTTCGTCGAGCGGGTAATAGCGTAGGTTCGCGCCGGCATAAGTGCCGATCAGCTCAAGCGCGTCCAGCACTGGCCGGTGCATGGTGTTGTTGCTGCGGAACTCCAGCACCGATAGCAGCTTGATCAGCCCGGCCCGGTAATGATTGGTGTAGGACGACTTCAATGTCGCCTTCACCGTGCGTTGATACGTCGACCCTGACGATTTGAACTCCGTCACCAGATCCCGCAGCACCGCCTGCGGTGCCACCGGATACACCGTGTCGCGGACCAGTTTGTCTCCGGCGTCCACCGTGGCCTCGGCGATGCGGAACAGCAGATTCTCCTTGCCGGTGACCCGCTTGAACTCCTTGATCAGCTCGTTCGTAACCCGCACCTCAGCGCGGGCATTGATCCGATGCACCGTCGAGCACAGCAGCTCGACCAGGGTATCGGTGATCTCCCGGCACCGGCAGTGCAACAGGGCCGCCAGCAGCGTCAGCGTGGTCTCGGCCGGGTGGCTGCGCAGATGGCTCGGCGACTCGACCGCCGCCCGGCCGCGCCAGGCGTTCACGATCTTCGGCGCCACATCGGCGAACACGTCGACCGGCACGCCGATCACTCGCACGGCCTCCAACTTGGCGATCTCGGTCAGCATCGTGTTCAGGCTGACGTTGCCCGCGTCCGCGCGAATTGACCAGAATCGTCGGACCGTCTTCGTCGTCGTGGCCGCCGCCGACCACCTCGGCAACCAGGGCCAGCAGTTGATCCGTGACAGGCCGATCCAGCCGGGCGGTCACCCGTGCGAACAGCAGCTCCTCGGCACGGTGCAACGCCGATCGGACGATCCGGTCCGTGCGCCCGGCCGTCGGCGGCTCGATTCGCTCCGCCCGGCACCGGGCCAGCGCATGCTCGCGTACCCGATCCCCGGACCGTTCGACCTGCATGACGTTCTCGACCAGCCACGCCGTCACCACGTCGGCGTCGGCCACCGAGCATTCGCGAAAGCCCAGCGCCTCGCGAATCTGGGCGCGGTGCGCCTTGCTCGTGCGGCCGGCAAAGTCATAGAACGCGATCTCGGTCCGCTCGATCCCGACCTGCCGGGCCACGTACTCGACCACGTTGTCCGGGATCTCACTGCGCCCGCGTGGAAACCGGCCGCGCTCACTATAGAAGCGCAGCATCACCGCGAACCCGAGCTTCGCCGCGCCGCGCTTGGTCGCGACCAAACCCAATTCCTCACCGACCAGCGTCCACCGATCAATCAGCTCATCCTGATCAAGCTCCCTCATCACGTGCGCAAGCTACACCCGCACCACCCGGCGACGGCCGGTTTTACGACAGCTTCATGTACCTGGTGACACGCTTTTTACCGGCACCCCAACTCGGACGACAAGAACACGAGCCGTCACTTTGGGAATGCGCTAGAGCCCGCGGAGTTGTTGCCGCGCAACACTCGGGAGGCGCGACTGATCCCCCGGGGTACTCCCGGTGAAATGGTTGAGCTCATCGATTGGGACGAGTTCGTGAAATACTTGGACGAGCTGCGCGCCGCCCGGCTGGTCGTAGGATCCCACGACTAGTGTCACATTCTGACCAATCGTGTCGTGTGTCTTTCATAGATGACACGGGCGTGAGATTTTGTGGCCGCTTGGCCCCGCAGAAGATGTCGATGTCCTCGGGCAGGCCCTTGAGTCGGTGAGTGCCAAGGTGTTCGAAGGTGAGGCCCGGGCCTGCCGGCAGATCGCGAACGGTGCGACTTGCCAGGATCTGGCCGGGTCCTCGAGATGAGTAGTGACTGATCCGACTGCGGCGAACACACCGCCGGTGACGCGGAAGAAGACGCCTTGGTTGTAGGCGAAATCGTTGATGTCCGCGGCGGTGCCGCTGTCAACGTTGCGGTCGTGTCCCCCATATTCATGCGCTGCAGAAGGACTCCCACGACCTCAGCAGTGTCGCGTCCGTACTCACGGGTTTCCCATTCGCCTTGGTCGACTCGACGCACAAGCGCTGCCAATAGCAGATGCAGGTGGTGGACATCATCGTTAGAGTCTCCGAAAGCAACCGGTGTGACGGCTATTGACGGCTCGTCCATGTTCACCTGCCTGAACTCGGTCGATCATGGGGGCTTGTGATAGGACGCCAGCTCCGCGCATGCCGACGCTTCGTTATGGCGTATTGGTCATCAATACCGGGCAGATCGCACCGGCGTCGCGGGTGATTGGCTGCTCGGATATTGAAGTCTTTGATCCTACGAATACCCGAGTCCTCAGCCCGCCTGCGATCCGGGGAGTCAATCCCGAGCATCTACCGGTGATCGGCTTAGGGCGGGTCGCGTGCCGAGGTCTCGCGTGGTATTGCGAAACTGCGAACGAACTTTCTGATCGTCGAGAAATTGCGCCGTCACGACCGCACGGCCGGCAAGTTCGCCAGAGACTGGGACGGATCGCGTCAACGGCAGGTGGTTGAGCACTGGCCCCGATGCGAAGCCGGTGCACCACCGAGATCGTCGCTGCTCACGATCACCAGGAACGCCAGCAGCGCCGCCTTGCCGACCACGACTAGAACGTCCCATCCCGAGATGTCCATCGCGTGAGTACGTGGTCCAAGACGAGTAGTGCACTACCTACGACACCGCACGTGAAAGGCGCGATACTGCACGAGTGACGCCGCCGTCAACTGCGCGTAAGCCTCGCGGGCACGGCCCACGCAACTCCTGGCGTGGCGCGGCAGGCGCGCTGGCGTCGGGATGTGCGATCTTATTGGCGACGCTTACCGGCGGCCCTGCACTCGCCGATCCGACTCCATCCTCGTCTTCGCCTCCGTCTTCAGTGCGCACACCTAAGCCGTCTTCAGTGAGCACACCTAAGCCGTCTTCGGTGAGCACACCTAAGCCATCTTCAGTGAGCATACCTAAGCCATCGGTGAGCACCAGTAAGTCCTCAGCTGGCATTGTGGAGACAGGCGGGCACCTCGCGCTCACGCCCAACCAAGGTGGTCCCGGAACGTCATTCGAGGCGACCGCAACGGGCTTCGGGCTGTGCGGCTCCGTGTCGTTCCAGTGGGACGGCGTTGAACTCAAGTCCGTGGACGTCGAGACGGACGGTCCGGTGGTCGCCACCCTACAAGTGCCGGCCGGCGCCGATGCCCGTACGCACGACGTGGTCGCATCGTGCGGCCACGAGCACGCCCAGAGCACGTTCGCTGTCGTCGTGCCCGAGACACGGCCCACCCTCACGCTTGCGCCGGAGAAGGGCGATCCGGAAACACACATCACGGCCACGATTACGGACTTCTGGGCATGCAGCGACGGCAACAATATACGGGCAGCGTGGGTACCGGCGATATCGCTGCAGTGGGACGGCACACCGCTGACACCCTCCAACCCCAGCACCGTAAACGGCGATAAAGATGTGAAGCTGGAGTTCCCGGTGCCGGCTGGCGCTTCGGCCGGTGAACACCGGGTGACCGTACCCTGCGGGAACGCGCGCCTGCTCGCGACGTTCACGGTCACCGCACCCGAAAACCCCGCTCTTGCACTGACGCCCGCCCAGGGCGGCCCAGGAAAGCAAGCCACGGCCACACCGACGGGATTCGGGGCGTGCCGTGCGATGTCGTTCCAGTGGGACGGCCAGCCACTGCCGACGTCCCCCGTCGGCAGCGACAGCCTCGTGGTCAACTTCGCGGTACCGAAAGACGCCTCGGCCGGCGATCACAAAGTGACCGCCACATGCGGAAACACTTCAGCCCCCGCCACATTCACGGTCGTCCCGGCCCCGAAACCCACCCTGACTCTGGACACCGGTCACGGATTGGGTGGCTCACACCTGACGGCTTCTGGCACCGGGTTCGCGTGCGGGGACGGCAACGTCCAGCTGCTCTGGGACGGTGACATACGGCTGGCGGACGCTTCGTCCGGCATGTTCAGTGCGGTGCCACTCACGATTCCATCGCCTGCGTCCACCGGCGGGCACATGGTGGTGGCGTCCTGCGAACACCATCCCGACATCGCCGACAGTCAGCGCTTCACGGTAACGAGCGTGACGACCTCGGTCACCACCGGGCCTGCGGCGCTGACGCTCGAGCCCACCAGCGGGCACCCCGGAGACCAGTTGCGGGCCACCGGCGATGGATTCGCCTGCGCGAACCACTCTGGGCCGGTGAATCTGTCCTGGGACGACGGCACACTGCTGCCCGGCGCATCCCTGGACCCGTCAGGCCATTTCGAGGCCTGGGTGTCTGTGCCGGCCAAGACCGACGCGCGGCGCCTCACGCTGCGCGCCACCTGCTCGGACGGGGTCGTGTTGGCCGCCGACTTCACCGTCCTGGCCAGTCCGGCGCCACCACCTCCGCCGCCGCCCCCTCCGCCACCGAAGATTCCGTGGTTGCTGATCGTGCTGATCGTCGCCGGCGCCATTCTCTCCGCTGTGGAATACGCCCGCCGCCGCAGGCACAAACGGCCCGAAACGCCCCCGCACGTCCAGGCCGTACCACGTCTCGACGGCTCCCCGGTCGTCACCCTGCGCGAAACGCCTGAGCGCGGCGAGGCGACGCACGCCCTCCGATTGGAAGCCCATTCCGGCCTTAGCACTCTAACCGTCAGAGAGGTGGATGGATGACCACACCGCTGAATGAGACCGCGACCCTACGAGACCTCCTCTTCGGCGACGTACCTGGCGCACCGATCGACGCGCTGACCGAGTCGCTGCGCGAACACGGCACGGTCAGGGCGCTCACCCCCGGCGTGCCCGGACTCGCCGCCGTCGAGCGCGAAGTGGCCAACGCGATGGACGGCCTGCTCTCACTGAACCTCGTCGACCTCGCGGCGGCCGGCTGGAAGAAGTATGAGGCGCTCAGACAAGCCGCCAAGCGCACCCGCGATGCCCCGAAGACCGAGGAGGTCGTGGCGATGGCGACACACAAGATCGACTCGACGCACCATCCCGTCGTCGAGTTGTACGTCGACGGCAAGTCGATTAGCACCATCGAGATGACACTGCAAATCACCTTCACCATGGCCGGAGTGCTCGCCGTCGTGAAGCAGGCCCGGCTGACGGCGATCAAATCCGGGAACTGCACAGTGGCTGGATCGCTTACGGTCGCGGGCATCGAGGCGGCCAAGAAGCAGCGCAAGTTCGACCTGCCAGGCGCGGTCCGGCTGCGCCATGGCATCGCGCTGCTAGAAACCGCCGCAGATACCGTGCAATTTGACAAAGCGTCGTAAGTGACGCGGAATCGCCGACCACACACGGGGTCTGGTACTCCGATCGGCTTGGAGGACGCCAAAGAACAAATCGCGGTGTGGCGCACCGAGATTCAAATCGACCAGCTTCTCGCCGAGCACGGCGACGCCGTCACCACCTCCAGCAACGAGAACCACATGGTCTTCCTCGGCCCACCAGGGACGGCCAAAACAACATTCGCCCGTGTGGTCGGCGACGTGCTATTCGGGTTGGGCAAGATCGAGCGCCCCGACGTCAAAGAGGTCACCGAAGAAGACATCGTTGTGGGCTATGTATCGCAGACCGCCGCGAGGATGAAAGACGTGTGCGAGGAAGCACGCGGCAGGGTGCTGTTCATCGACGAGGCCTACCGGCTGGTCCCGAAAACCGAAGGCCACTCTTTCGGCGTCGACGCGATCAACACACTGCTGAAGTACATGGAGGACTACCGCGACGAACTCGTAGTGATCGTTGCCGGCTATCCCGCCGAAATGCGGGACTTCCTCAAAGCCAACCCCGGACTGGCCGGGCGATTCCACTTCACCCTCACCTTCGCCAGCTACACCCCCGATGAAGTCGTCGCCATTGGGCGCCACCTCGCCGGCAAGGAGCGCCTAGTCGTCGACGACGCGGCATGGCACCTGCTGCGCGACGAAGCAACCCAGCTGCGCTCGATCCCGTACGAAAGCGGCACGATGCTCGACGTCGCCGGCAACGGCCGCTACGCACGCAAAGTGACCGTCGCCTGCCGGCGGGAGCGGGCCCGCAGAATCCACCGACTTGCGCCCAGCCCCCAGGACCTCGAACAACTCGTCCGCACAGACCCATCCGTTCTCAACGTCAGCGTCGAGGACATACGGCGCGCGCTCGCCGAATCACGTCCGGCCGCGGGAACGTAAATCGGCTTACCAACGGCCTCCAAAACCTTGACTGGGTCAAGTGGTCGCAGGTTCAAACCCTGTCAGCCCGACAAGAGAAGTAGCAGGTAAGATGTTTGCTGGTTTGGTCGGATTGCCTCCGAACGAAGGCAGGGTTAACAGCTAATTCTTTCGTAAGCGTGATGCTGTGTCAGCGGTCCGGACATGTCGGCCCTCGTGGACAACGCGCGTTGCCAGCTTTTGTGCCGTCACACTGCGCTTGGCTCTCAGCGGTGCCCCATTGTCGTAAACCTGTCACACGGCACGGGCGACACGGCGGCTTTGCGCTTTCGATCGTTTTGCTGGAGTTCGTATCGGAAGCGATGTAGCTTTGCAAATACCTTTGCAAAGTTGCAACTGCAGGTTTAGCGGCAAGCCTGGAGGCACGCCCATGACAACGATCTTTTGCGTACTCGTTGCGACCGGAAGTAGTTGTCATCGGGCCCGGTGTCTTGTGGGCCGCACAAGCAAGTAGTCGACTACTCTTGACCGGCTTGACCGGCTGGCTGATGTTTAAGGCCGAGCCAACCACGAAACGCGAAGTTGCACCGTACCGGGGTTATATGCAATGAGGCCCACATGAACGTGCCGACGTCTCCGCCGTTATCACCTGTCGTCGGCTCCGTCCTGCCCACCCCGGTCACCGATACCGGCGCCAAATCAGAGCAGTTGGAAGCCCTGATACCGCCAGCCGCGGCGGGGCGGGGAGTCCTTGACGGTGCATTCGCTGTCCTGGACGCTCTTGCTCACGCCGATCAGGGTCTCGGACTGACCGCGCTGGCCCGCGCGAGCGGGCTAGCTAAAACGTCCGTGCACTGGCTCGCCGAACAACTCGTCACGCTCGGCGCGGTGCAGTGCGTCGAGCACCGCTACTATGTCGGGCCGCGGATGTTGCGCATCGGGCAGCGCTGGCAGCCGGACCCGCTGCTGCGGCGCTTGGCGCAGGCGCCGGTCCATGCCCTTGCCGTGCAATCGCACGCCATGGCGTCGCTGCGGATCCTGCACGAACATCGACTCCGATATATCTGTGCCGCTGTGCCCCACGGCCACGCCTACGTGCCCGACCCCGCCGACCCCGAATCGATCGCCCGCACCGCCACCGGACGCGTCCTCTACGCGACCCAACCCGCCGGTGACATCACGCTTCCTGACTGCTGGACCCAATGCGAATGGCGCCACCTTCGCGAGTCCCTGCGCGATCCGCGCGCGACAGTGATCGACCATCAGGACGCGGTTGCCGGCATGTGTTGCGTATCGGCGCCCGTGTGGTGGCCGCATGGGACCTGCGCTGGCGCAGTCACCGTCACGGTGCACGCAAACGATCTACCCGCCGGCCTACCCGCCCTGGTGTCGTACGCCGCGCACCGCATCGGCGCCGCCCTTCAACTAAAGCCGAAGTAACGCGTTGGTGTTCCTGAGCGCCACGCCTGCGGTTCGCCTAGCCAGACCATGGGTTTGCCATGGGTTTGCTGTCGACACTTGCGCATCGCCGTGCATGTGGTATCGGATTGAGTAATTCTGTCCCGGGCCGCTGATCGACGACCGCCCCGCAGCATCGACCACAGTGCGGGCCCGATAAGTCGATAGGAGCGGCCCGTGCCCACCCCTGTATCGGATAACCCGTCGGTATCTCACTCGTCTGCTACTCCTACTATCAGCGCCCAGGGGCATCTCGTCACCGGCTCCGGATTTCTGCCCGACCACCGCGTCGCCATCCGGATCACCGCCGCCGGAGAGGACATCAGTGACTACCTGACCTCTGTGACGGACGGCGACGGTTCCCTCCATTGCGAGCTGCCCAACGGCGCCACGGGCAAGCTGTACATCGCCGCAACCGACCACCGCCCCGATCCCGAGGGTGCGTGCGGCCGGCTGTGGAGCAACACCTACACCCTCATGGTGGCTGACGCCTAACCGGCCTACGACAATCGCGCCGCTAAGGCTCCTTGGGGGGAAATCGGCGCCTTGCACCACAGTCCTGGTTCGGTCCGCTCACCGGACCCGGTGTTTGGCGCCGCCGCAGGTGTGGGTATCAAATGGGAGAGCGTACTGGGGATAGTTGATCGTCGCGATTCGCGGAATATGTTGGCCGCGACCGGCATGACCAGGAGGCGATCAGAGTCGCATGCCTACCGAGGTGCCCGGTAATCAGTCACCCGCGCGGCCGGTCCGACCGGCCGGTCCGATCATTAGCGCCTACGACGGCCAGGTCTTCATCACGGGCACCGGATTCCTGCCTAATCGCCCGGTCACTGTCCGCATCGCGCACAGCGGCGACGACGTCGTGGACTACCTGACCTATATCAGCGACGCCGACGGCGCCCTGAGCGCACCGTTGCCGGAGACCGCGGTCACCGAAACCGGGCACATCACCGTCACCGACCACCGCCCCGACCCTGGTGGTGACGGGGGCCTGCTGTGGAGTAACACCGTCATCGTTACCTCAGCCGGCACGTGAAATACGGCACGGCCGGGGGCGCGCCCACAGATCGTGAGCGACACTGACAGGGAGTCGTTGACGGGTCGGTCCGCTCAGCGGACCGGATTCTTGCCATCCAAAAACTGTTGGCGTGCAATGGGACTGGCATTCCTTGTCGCTCGCCATTCGTCGATAAAGCCTCGATAAGCCACAGAACGCCACGGTGCTTGTGAATTTGGAGCTTTAGCTTAGGGAAGTGCTCACCATGACGCAGTCGGTTACGACCGTCGGTGGCCCCGCGCCGATGGAGGTGCGAACGGGCCAGCCGACGCCGATGGGTTCGACGCCTGACGCGGGGGGCACGAATTTCGCGGTGTACTCCTCGTCGGCGAGTGAGGGTGCCGTGAGCTTGGCCTGTTCGCCGATGACGGCTCCGAGACCGTGCTGCCGCTGACGGCGCGCACCGGCGACGTGTGGCACGGCTACGTGCCGGGGGTCGGTGCCGGGCAGCACTACGGCTACCGGGTCGACGGGCCGTGGAATCCGGGTGCGGGGTTGTGGGCCAATGAGGCCAAGCTGCTGCTGGACCCGTGGTCGAAGGCCATCGACGGCGGCTATGACGGTGACTCGTCGGCGTGTGCGCACCTGCCCACGGACCGCACCAGACCCGACCCGCGTGACTCGGCGCCGCACACCCCCCGCTCGGTGGTGGTCGATCCGAGCTTCGACTGGGGCGGCGACACACCGCCGGGCATCGCGCTGGGCGACTCGGTCATCTACGAAACCCATGTGCGGGGGTTGACCAAACAGCACCCGCGGGTGCCCGACGCGCTGAAGGGCACCTACGCCGGGCTGGCCAGCACCCGATCATTACGCACCTGACCTCGCTGGGGATCACCGCCGTCGAGTTGATGCCGGTGCACCAGTTCCTGCCCGCCGCCACGCCGGTGCCGGCGGGTCTGACCGACTACTGGGGCTACATGAGCATCGGCTTTTTTGTCCCGCACGGCGCATATAGTTCGTCCGGCACCCGCGGCCAGCAGGTGACCGAGTTCAAATCGATGGTCAAGGCGCTGCACCGCGCCGGCATCGAGGTGATCCTCGACGTGGTCTACAACCACACGGCGGAAGGCAATCCCGACGGCCCCAGTGTGGCGTTCCGTGGGCTGGACAACCCCAGCTATTACTGGCTGAACCCGGCCGACCCCAGCAACTACTACGACTACAGCGGCACCGGCAACACGCTGGATGCCGGCGAACCGGAAGTGCTGCGGTTGATCGTGTCCAGCCTGCGCTACTGGGTGAGCGAAATGCACGTGGACGGCTTCCGGTTCGATCTGGCCGCCGTGCTGGCCCGCCAGGAGGGCAACCTGGAGAAGTTCGCGGCGTTCTTGGACCTGGTCTATGAGGACCCGGTGGTCTCGCAGGTCAAGCTGATCGCCGAACCGTGGGACGCCAACGGCGGCTACGTGCTGGGCCAGTTCCCCCCACCCTGGGCGCAGTGGAACGACCACTACCGCGCCAACGTGCGCGACTTTTGGCGCGCCCGGGCCGGCATCGGTGATTTGGCCACCCGGCTGGCGGGTTCGCACGACGTGTTCGCCGCACCCGACC
>NZ_JBKQQD010000097.1:0-3677 GCF_052144515.1 Mycobacterium sp.
TCTACCTGCCTGGACCATTGCCGCGATCCGGGCGTGATCTCTAGTGCGACTAGATCGGCGATCCAGTCGACGGGTCGACGGGCGTCCACTCGAACCCAAATGGATTGGTGCAGTTCAGAACGCACCCTCTAGTTACGTGTGCGCGACTAGGGCGCAGATTCACCCGAGTACCAGTGAGCGATGTCGTCGCCTCGGTCGTACCGCTGGAACCAGCGGTCGGCGAAGTCTGGGAGTGGTTCCTTGGCGGGTTTGTGGAACGGCGTTTGGCTCAGCAGGACTCGGGCTGCGGTAGTGAGTTTCTGACTCCACGACACGGTGTGCAGCGCCGGGTGGGTGCGCTCCGTCGTACGGTCGCGTGCGGTCGTGCGGCGTATGGCCGCGATTATGCCGCTGAGCGGTCCGAAGTCGCGTGCGTCGATGCCGCGCTCTGAGAGCGGAACGTTGGCGTTGATGCCTTCGAAGACGTTGTTGGACACCCGCATTAGGTGTTTGACGACGCGGGGCAGAACACGCGTTCGGTACAGCTTGTCGTCAACGACGGCGCCATAGATGATCAGCGCCGAGCTTCGGTGTTCGACTTCCTCAACGAAGTGCCACATCAGCAGCGACGCCACTCGTTCGTCTCCGGATCGGAACAGGGTGGCCTCGTTGTCGAGCAGCATCTTGAAGAACGGCGTGAAGGTGGCTTCCAGGTCGGCGACGTAGGCCAGCCGGTAGTTCAGCGGCGTCGTCTCCGTGAGGTGGTCGTACGATGCGACGGCTTCGTCGAGGGTTTCCTGTAGGCCGGGGTGGCGTTTGATGAGTGCCCGCAGGTGTTGACGGTGGGCGCTGGCGTGTTGTGCCTCTTGCCGTAGAAAGGCGTCGGCTTCCTCGGCTACGGCGCTGTCGTCGGTGATGAGTGGCATCGCCTCGCGTACGGCCGCGACGAGCATCTTCTCGAAGCAGATCGCCATGATGGAGACCATGTTCATGTAGGTGGAAAACGCGGGATTGTCGGCGTTCCAGTTGAAGGGCACGTCTCCGTCGAGGTCGAAGCGTATGCGTCGAATCTCCAAGTCTGTCATGGGCTTACCTCGCTCTGCTTGTTCTGACTATCGCTTGCCGGGACTTCGGCAGGTTCTGCGGTCGTGCGGGCGCGGATCGACACCGACATCGTCATCGCGACCGCGAGTAAGAAGCACGCAGCGGCGTACACCGCGTTGCCGGTAGGCGTGCCGCCGGAGGTAAAGCCGTTGGATGCCTTCAGGTAGGCGGGCAGAGCCGTGAGCCACAGTGCGCCGATCACCACCAGGAACACCGGACCGAATATCAGGACGAACGGGTTGGGTAGGTCGGGCAGGGGCGCTGCGGTGCGCCACTGGCGCAGCAGAACCGGAAGCGCCACCACTGCGAAGGCCGCAAGGAATAGGACGTAGACGCCCCACCGCAGCGGGCCGTCTGGATGGTCTGCACCGGCTAGCAGGATCGGCAGGTTGGCGATGACCAGTCCAACGGGGACCAGCGCGGCGACGCCAAACGTGCGCAGCACCAGTGCCGCTGGACTCATCGCTTGTCCTCGCGCGTGCGGTCGAGCTACCAGAAGCTGCGTGAAGAGTGCGACCAATGCCGGTCCCACTGTTGCGAACAGCAGCACGCTGTTCATCGGCACCGAGGCAAGCGTCGGACGGTTGATCGCGTTGTCGGTGTTCCACGCCCACCACCGCAGTTGCGGGCCGAGTTGGTCGAAAATCTCATAAAAGCAGTGGTGGACGAATCCCACGCACACCGCGCCGACGAGCGGCCCTCGGTCCCGGAAGACACCGAGGCTCCGCACGATTTCGTAGGCCAGCATCATCATCGCCGGGTAGAGCGCCACGATGTACAGCGGTAGCCGGTCATACATGAACTGCACGGTGAACACGTTGTGGGCGAAGACAGCACCGATTGTTTGGTCGATGCCGAACACCGTGGGGAAGTACAGCGGCGGTTCGACGATAAGCAGATAGATGACCGTGGAGAACCAGATCACCAGGTTGACAGGGTCGCCGTCGCGCCGCAGCCGGTGGATCGCCCACCACAGCGCGAGTACAGCGCCCGCGACCACCATCAGTTCCAGGACGGGCAGCGTCGAGTTGGCCAGTTCGAACGGATCGCGTAGGTGCACGACCGGCGAGGCGTTCTCGCAACTGAACCCCAGACGGTTCGCGATGCGCTCGATGCTGTCGCTGCATTGGCTGCTCATCGCCTGCTACCTCGGCACTCTCGCTAGATGGCACCGCTGCAGGTCATCCTCTGCTCGTGAGATCAGCGGCAGAGAGTTACTGCGACCCTTACCGATGCCATGACGATACAGTCATACCAGCTATGTATCGCCATTGTCTAGGTGTCACCAGCCCGAGTAGGGACCAGGCGCTAGATTGCTTGGCATGCGGACTCACGGATGGCTGGGCGAGCCGCCAAGCAGCGACGATGAGGCGGTGGCGAGGATCTTGGCGGCGGCTGATCGGTGCGTTCAGCAACGCGGAGGCCAGACCACCATCGCCCATGTCGCGACTGAACTCGGCGTCAGCAGGGCGACGGTTTATCGGTACTTTCCGAGTACAACCGCACTGCTACGCGCCGCCGCCGCCCAGGGAACGCGTCGATTCCTGGAACGCCTCGCCGAAAGTCTCAGTTCATTCGACGACGTCTCGGAAGCCATCATCGAGGGCGTCGTCCAGGTCGTAACCGCAGTGCCCGACGAGCCCTACCTACAGCTTCTGCTTGATGAGCCGTCTCACACGTTGCTTCGGAGCGTCACATCCGAAACTGCCCGCCGTATCGGGGAGGCAGTCTTGTTGGAGAGCACGGCAATCGACTGGGACCGAACGCCACTCGCGTCAGAAACGCTCGACGAACTGATCGAATGGACACTTCGTGCCGTGCAGTCTTTCATGTCCAATCCCAGCGACCCGCCACGGGAACCCGACGAACTACGCGGTTACCTTCGCCGCTGGCTCGCGCCCGCGATCAGGGAATGGGTAGACAGCCCCGAGGCTGAAACGGTCGGCTGATTGCCCGTCAGTCCGCCTGGTCAGCCAATACCCGGCCCCCGGATGAACGAGAGCAACAGGACCAGATAACCGCCGGGCTCGCAGTCATCGCAGAGAACCGGGCGGTCATCGAGCAGGCCAAAGGGGTGTTGATGGCGGCCTACGGCATCGAACCGAACCGCGCATTCGAGATCCTGGTGTGGCGCTCACAAGAGACCAACGTCAGACTTCGTGAGCTGGCCGCACGCTTTATCGCCGCTATCAGCGCGTCACACTTGTCGCCCGAAAGCCGCAGCCAAATCGACCACACATTGCTCACGCTGAGATAGGGGTCGTCGCCGCGCGGTCGATCGCTGATCCCTCGCCACCCCCCCGGGCGCCCAATACGCCGGAAACGAATATGAGGCTCTACCGGTAGAACCGTGATTATTGCATCAGATGCAGGATAGAGTCGTCCGCGCTGGCGCACCTATCGCCACCATCAATTCACCAACCTTGCAGCTGTTTGTTATTGCGTTCGAGCCGGATCGGAAGCGACTCGTAAACCGTCATATTCGACGAGATGTTGGGATGCTGGACCGTCGGCTCGCTGAGCCCGATATCGGCGGTGTTGAGCAGAACCTCGTCCAACGCAGCTCTGATTTCCGCCCGGGCCAGCATCGCGCC
>NZ_JBKQQD010000098.1:0-4595 GCF_052144515.1 Mycobacterium sp.
GCGGCTGCGCGGCGGCGATGGGTAACACCAACCCGAAGGACAACTGGACGACCCACTTCGGCGACACGATGCGCGGTGGGAAGTTCCTGAACAACTGGCGGATGGCCGAACTGCACGCCAAGGAGGCGCCCGACCGGGTGTGGGAGCTGGAAACCTACGGCGCGCTGTTCGACCGCACCAACGACGGCCGGATCAGCCAGCGCAACTTCGGCGGGCACACCTACCCGCGGCTGGCGCACGTCGGTGACCGCACCGGGCTTGAGCTGATCCGCACCATGCAGCAGAAGATCGTCTCGCTGCAGCAGCACGACCACGCCGAGCTCGGCGACTACCAGGCCCGCATCAAGGTGTTCCACGAATGCACCATCACCGAACTCATCAAGGACGGCGAGCGCATCGCCGGGGCGTTCGGATACTGGCGCGAATCCGGGCGATTCATCCTCTTCGATGCCCCCGCCGTGGTGCTAGCCACCGGCGGTATCGGCAAGTCCTACAAGGTCACCTCCAATTCCTGGGAGTACACCGGCGACGGGCATGCGCTGGCGTTGCGCGCCGGCGGCACGCTGATCAACATGGAGTTCGTCCAGTTCCACCCGACCGGCATGGTGTGGCCACCCAGCGTGAAAGGCATCCTGGTCACCGAGGGCGTGCGCGGCGACGGCGGCGTGCTGAAGAACTCCGAGGGCACCCGGTTCATGTTCGGTTATATCCCGCCGGTGTTCAAAGGCCAGTACGCCGAGACCGAAGCAGAAGCCGACGCCTGGCTCTACGACAACGACAACAACCGGCGCACGCCGGACCTGCTGCCCCGCGACGAGGTCGCCCGCGCGATCAACTCCGAGGTCAAGGCGGGCCGCGGCACCCCGCATGGCGGGGTGTATTTGGACATCGCATCGCGTCGATCGACCGAAGACATCCTCAAGCTGCTGCCCTCGATGTATCACCAGTTCATGGAGCTGGCCGAGGTGGACATCACCAAGGAGCCCATGGAGGTCGGGCCGACCTGCCACTACGTGATGGGCGGCATCGAGGTGAACCCCGACACCGGCGCGGCGACGGTGCCCGGGCTGTTCGCCGCCGGTGAATGCTCGGGCGGCATGCACGGCTCCAACCGGCTGGGCGGCAACTCGCTGTCGGACCTGATCGTGTTCGGTCGGCGCGCGGGCCTGGGGGCCGCCGACTACGTCGGCGCCCTGAGCCAGCGGCCGTCGGTGTCACCGGAGGCCGTCGACGCCGCCGCCAAGCTCGCGGTGGCCCCATTCACGGGCCCGAAAGACGGTGAGGCTGCCGAGAACCCGTACAAGGTGCACACCGATCTGCAAGACACGATGAACGACCTGGTGGGCATCATCCGCAACGCCGGCGAGATCACTAAGGCGCTGAGCCGGTTAGACGAGCTGCGGGCCCGGTTCGCCAACGTCGTCGCGGAGGGCCACCGGCAGTTCAACCCGGGCTGGCATCTCGCGATCGACCTGCGCAACATGCTCCTGGTCAGCGAATGCATCGCCAAGGCCGCACTTGCGCGCACCGAGAGCCGTGGCGGCCACACCCGCGAGGACCATCCATCGATGGACCCGAACTGGCGCAAGACCCTGCTGGTATGCCGCGCACAAGGCGGCGATCCGGTCGTTCCCGACGTCAGTATCACCCGAGAGCCGCAAGTACCGGTGCGGCCCGACCTGTTGGAGCTGTTCGAGATCAGTGAGCTCGAGAAGTACTTCACCGACGCAGAGCTGGCCGCCCACCCAGGGCGGAGAACATAGATCGCGCAGGTCGATGTGGCGCGAGTTCGGCAAGGGCATCGAGTACTTCCGATGCCGGGACACCTGCTGTGATCTGCGACCACGACGGTGATTGGGTCGGTCTATGTCGAGTATGAGGCGCAGCGCGTATGGCTGAAAATCTCATTGCCCAACCGAATTAACCAAGAATTCACGACCGTTACCGCTACTACCCGCAATGTCACCCGACAGGCGCTGCGCGGGCTGCTGGCGGCAACGGACAAGGTTCAGAATCAGGTCGTTCGAACGTGGTTACGGCCGAGGGCCGTAGCGTTCGATGTAGGCACGGTGGATGGGCGCGTCGCGCATGCGCTTGTATTCGTCGGCGAGATCGGGGTCAAGACCATGATCACTCAGCCGGTGGCGGCGCCACACCTTATTCAGCGCGTGCGTGAACATGACATACGGCAGGAAAATCGGCAGCGTCATACTGGCGTGTACGTACAGCGTTGTCGGGATCAGCCAAAACGGGGCCAGCACCAAAAGGGCGGGAATGGCCCATCGGATCATCGTACGGATCGTCGCACCCTTGCCCCCAAGGTCGTTGCGCACCCAGTCGTGCATCGAGTCGGGCAGGACCCGCCCGTAGCAATAGGCGACGTACTGAAGGACGTTCGGCCGAAGGCGTCCTGTGTCGTTGCTCATTGGTGACTCCTGCGGTCGGGGTGATGGTGTCGGCCCGGGAGAGTCCCCCGAGATGGACGCGTTGATCGGTACTTGCGAATGTTAACAACCAGAGATTTACCTCGTCAGGTCGCGACCGCACTCAGAGCGGCTGTCGCAGCTGCTAGCGCGTTTTAATCTCACACCCCGGCGGCATTCGCACAGCTTGCCGTCGATAACGCCTCGCTGGTCAGGTCGGCTCGCCGTTGAGGCGGTGCACGGCGCGGGCGGTGTAGGTGGTCTTCACGGCGCCGCCGGGGGTGGTTTCGACTTTCATGATCGCGTCGATGCGCACTCGCGATCGCCCGCCAGCGGCCCAAGGGTTTTCATCCAGTCCCGCGCCGTCGGTGTCGCGGACCGCTTGAGAACTGGAGCAATATCCAAACTGACTGTCCGTTTGGGGAACCTCCAACGGCATGCCCGGAACGACCGACCAGGACCCGGCCGGACTGGAGTGCCGACGTCCCGTAAGACTGGTTCGGTCATCGTTCCCGATGAAGGGGGGCTAACCGGCATACTGGTTTGCGTGACTGAGCTGAAGATCGGCTACGCGCGAGTATCGACGGTCGATCAAGATCTCACGGTGCAGCGGGAGGCGCTCTCGGCGCTCGGCGTCGACCCGAAGCGGATCTATGTCGACCACGGCCTGACCGGCACGAACCGAGACCGACCCGGATTGCGCCAAGCGCTCGCCGCCTGCCGCAGCGGCGACACGCTCGTCGTGACAAAGCTCGACCGCCTCGCCCGGTCCGTTCCCGACGCACGTGACATCGTTGACGAACTCACCGCCGGCGGCGTGCGTCTCAACATCGGTGGCTCGGTGCACGACCCGACAGACCCGATCGGCCGGCTGTTGTTCACGACCCTCAGCATGATCGCTGAATTTGAAGCCGACCTTGCTCGGGCCCGGACTCGGGAGGGCATGGCCGTCGCCCGGGCCAAAGGGCGGTTGCGTGGCAAGCAGCCCAAGCTCACCCCGCGGCAGGAGGCGCACCTCGTCGAGCTCTACCGCGCCGGCGAGCACACCATCGGCGAGCTCGAGGAGCTGTTCCCGGTCACCCGCTCGACCATCTACCGTGCCGTCGCGCGCGCGGGCGGGCGAGCGATGGGGAGGGCAACACAGAGCCCAACGCGATGACCGATCTCGTAGGACGTACCACGCGCGGCGTCTTCCGCGACTTGATGACCGACAGCACGGTCGGCGCGATCAGCACTGCATTCCAGGACGAAGGCTTCGCGCCCGACCCTGACTGCCGCTACGAAGACAGCAGCGTGCGTCGCCAGACGACGCAGTCCTACCTGGATGCGGTCGACTGGACCGACCCGCGACAGGTCGGTCGATTTCTCCGGGTCGCCGAACGGTTGCTCAATGGCTGGGAGCCGCAGTCCCTGAGCCACTTTCGCCAATCGCTACGCCGCGACGGCTACCAGGTCGACGAGCAGACCGGCCAGATCACGCCAGTGGGGCCGCAGCTGTCGATCGAGTCCATCGCGAGGCTCGCGGACCCGTCGGCCATCCGCGAGGGCTTTGAGCGCATCAGGCGCGCGATCGGCGATGATCCCGCGCTCGCGGTCGGCAGCGCCAAGGAACTGATCGAAAGCACCGCCAAGGTCGTTCTCACCGAACGCGGCCAGCCGTTCGACGACAAATCCGACCTACCCAAACTGGCTCGTGCAGCACAGCTTTCGCTCGGGCTCGACCCCTCGACCGGATCCGGGCCGGACGGCAGCGATGGCGTCAGGCGCATCCTCGGTGCGGTCACAACCATCGCCAATGGACTCGCCGAGTTGCGCAATCGCGGGCTGGGCACCGGGCACGGTCCGGCAACTGCACGCGTTGGTCTCGGCAGCCGGCACGCGCACCTCGCGGTCAACGCGGCACTCACCTGGTGCCAGCTAATGCTCGACACCCTCGCCGACCCCGAAGCGCCCTGGCGCAAAGGTCACTCGTAAGCCGCGGCTAAAGCTGAAGCTAAACGAAGGTCACGAAAACAACCAGATTCGTTCCGTTGCTAAGCCGACCCCGTGTTCGGCGGCGGTGTAGGCGATGATGACGGTGACCGCTGTCGCGGTGTCGTTGGCCTTCTTGTAGATCTCGACCTGGTTCTGCAGGTTTCGTTTGAGCTGGCGATTGCTGGCTAGCTTGAACTC
>NZ_JBKQQD010000099.1:0-31154 GCF_052144515.1 Mycobacterium sp.
TCCACGCCAAAGCCCACGCCGGTGCCACCAGCCCCGCCGATGCCGCCACCACCACCCAAACCCCCCGCCCCGCCGCTGCCGCCGGTCCCGAGCAGCAACGCATCGTTGGCGCCGCCCGCCCCGCCCGCCCCGCCCGCCCCGCCGTCACCGGCGAACGGCGCGGCGTGCCCGCCGGCCCCGCCGACCCCGCCGTTTCCGGACAGCCCGGCCCCGCCGGCGCCGCCGATCCCGCCGTTGCCGTTGAACACGCCGGCGTTGCCGCCGGACCCGCCCGCACCGCCGGCGGTGCCGCCGTCCCCACCGGCGCCGCCACGTCCGCCATCCCCGCCAAGGCCGCCGCCGGTACCGCCGGCCCCGCCGTCCCCGCCGGCCCCGATGTTAGCGGCGCCGCCGGACCCGCCGCCGCCGGCGTTTCCGAAGACCGCGCCGCCGTCGCCGCCGGTGCCGCCTTGCCCGCCGACCCGGCCTTGCCCGCCGTCCCCGCCGACCCCGCCCTCCCCGATCAGGCCGCCAGCCCCGCCGGACCCGCCGGACCCGCCGATGGCGGCACCGGAGCCGCTGGCCCCACCGCCTTGCCCGCCGCTGCCACCGGCCCCACCGTTACCCTGCACGAAACCGCCGGGCCCGCCGGTCCCACCGGCCCCACCGACCCCACCGCCACCGCTAGCCCCGCCGCTCCCGCCGTCCCCGCCGTCTCCGCCTGCCCCACCGGTCCCGATCGTCCCACCGACCCCACCGGCAGCACCGGATCCACCGGTCCCACCGGTCCCACCGACGCTGGTGGCGTTCCCACCGTGCCCGCCGGCTCCACCGTTCCCGCCGCCGTCACCGGCCCCACCGGCACCCCCGGTGCCGCCAGGCCCGCCGTTCCCGCCGTCCCCGCCGTCCCCGCCGGCCCCACCGGCCCCACCGGACCCGTTCGAGGCTCGCCCGGTGCCACCGGCCCCACCGGCACCCCCGCTGCCGCCAAACCCGCTGTCCCCGCCGCCTCCGCCGGTCCCGCCGGCCCCGCCGGCCCCAGAAGTACCACCGTACTCACCGGCCCCACCGGACCCGCCGGACCCGCCGGCCCCCCCGTTTCCGCCGCTGCTGGTGGCGTCCCCACCGTGCCCGCCGGCTCCACCGGCCCCACCGGCCCCGATTAACCCGGTATTCCCGCCAGGCCCGCCGTTGCCGCCGCTCCCGCCGTTCGCGCCGGCCCCACCGGCGCCGCCGTTCGCGCCGGCCCCACCGGCCCCGATTAACCCGGTATTCCCGCCAGGCCCGCCGTTGGCGCCGGCCCCGCCGGCCACGGCGGCAACCCCGCCGGTCCCGCCCAAACCACCGTTGCCGTACAAAAACCCGCCGTGGCCACCGGCGCCGCCAGCCGCCCCGGCCCCACTGGACCCGCCGGACCCGCCATTGCCGATCAGCCCGGCATTCCCGCCGGCCCCACCGGCCACCCCGGCGTTCGCGCTGTTGTCAAAGCCGTTGCCGCCGTTGCCGAACAGCAATCCCCCTTCTCCCCCATCGGGCTGCGTTGCGGTGCCGTTGGCGCCGTTGCCGATCAGCGGGCGCCCCAGCAGCGCCTCGGCGGGCGCGTTCACCGCGTTGAGCACCGCCTGCAACGGTGAGGCGTTGGCCGCCTCATCGGCCGCATACGTCTGCCCGGCGCCGGTTAAGGCCTGCACGAACCGCTCATGAAACCCCGCCGCCTGGGCGCTGAGCGCCTGATATGCCTCGGCGTGGCGGGAAAACAACACCGCCACCGCCGTCGACACCTCATCGGCACCGGCGGCCAGCACTCCCGTCGTGGGGGCTGCCGCCGCCGTATTGGCCGCGGACACCGCCGAACCGATGCCCGACACATCACTGGCCGTCGCCGCCAGCACATCCGGAGTCACGAAAACAAACGACACTGGGCCACCTCCCGCAAATCGGGGCGCTGGCCCCTCGCCATTAACCCGCTCGGGCCGAGGCTATCGTGCAGACCGTCGCGACAACCCGATCTTCTGGGTTTTTGACGTCTGCTCACACAAAGCTCACACAACCTTTTTCGACCGCCGGCGCGGGCAACACTTCATGCCTAGCGGGACGCTGACACAGCGCCGCATGTCGGACTGGCTTACCAGCGATCGAGTGAGTCTCGACAACACAGCCAAACGTCTCCCTCACCGGTTAGGCTTTGATCGTGGGCGCTAAGAAGTGCGGTGCCTCATCAGCGGGAACGGACGGCTCGGCGGGCCGCCCAGACTGTGTTGCGGCCGTTCGCGCCCAGACCCGCGACCGCAATCAGCACTACGCCGACAGCAACGCCCGCCGGGCCCGGGTGCTCACTATCACCGCCTGGCTGGCCGTGATGGTGAGCGCGAGCTTCGTGCTCGTGCAAGTTGTGACCGATGCATGGTCGTGGGAGATCACCTCGATCAACGTCGTCGCCGCGATGATCTTCGCGGTTGTCCCGCTGCTTCGCCGCTTCGGAGATCTGGTTGCGCCACTTACCTTTGTCGGCGCAGCCTACGTCTCGGTCTTCGCGACGTGCTGGGATGTGGGCACCGGTTCGGGCTCTCAGTTTTTCTACTTGGTCGGCGCGTGCCTGGTGGTGCTGTTGCTGGGAATCGAGCACATCGTGTTGGCGGCGGGACTAGCGGCCGTGGCCGCCGGATTGGTCATCGCACTGGAGTTCCTGGTCCCGCCCAACACCGGGCTTCAGCCCGCCTGGGCCCAGTCGATGGGCTTCGTCGTCACGGCCATCTCCGCCTGCGCGATGGTGGTTGTGACGGTGTGGTTCGCCCTGCGCGACACCGCGCGCGCCGAGGCGGTCATGGAAGCCCAGTACGACCGCTCCGAGGCCCTGTTGGCCAACATGTTGCCGGCCAGCATCGCCGAGCGGCTGAAAGAGCCCGACCGCGGCGACCGCGGCCTAATTGCCGACAAATACGACGAGGCCTCGGTTCTGTTCGCCGACATCGTCGGCTTCACCGAGCGCGCCAGCAGCACCGCGCCGGCCGATCTGGTGCGGTTCCTCGACAAGCTCTACGGCGCCTTCGACGCGCTCGTGGACAAGCACGGATTGGAGAAGATCAAAGTCAGCGGCGACTCCTACATGGTGGTCAGCGGGGTTCCGCGGCCGCGGCCCGACCACGCCCAGGCGCTGGCGGACTTTGCCATCGAGATGGCGGATGTCGCTGCCGGACTGAGGGATCCGCACGGCCTCTCCGTGCCACTGCGGGTGGGCATGGCCAGCGGCCCCGTGGTCGCGGGTGTCGTGGGTTCTCGGCGGTTCTTTTACGACGTGTGGGGTGACGCGGTCAACGTCGCGTCCCGGATGGAATCCACCGACTCGGTGGGGTGCATTCAAGTCCCCGAGGATGTGTACCAGCGCCTGAAGGACGACTTCGTGCTGCAGGAGCGCGGCCGCATCGAGGTCAAGGGCAAAGGCATCATGCGCACGTGGTATCTCATCGGCCGGAAGGCCGAAGTCACCAGCGAACTGCTCGCCGAGGACCCACGCACGGCCCACGTCTGAGCCGCTAGCCGCATCTGCCAGACTGCGGCCATGGAGACCAGTCCAGAGACCACCCCTGTTCCAACCTTGTTGCCGCATTTGTGGAAATCGACTCTGGCATCGGGAATTCTGTCGCTGATCCTGGGCATCGTGGTGCTGGCCTGGCCGGGAATATCGGTTCTGATTGCCGCCGTCGCGTTCGGCATCTACCTGGTTATTACGGGCGCCGCGCAGGCCATATTCGCGTTCAGCCTGCACGTCTCGGCGGGTAGTCGGATCCTGTTGTTTGTCAGCGGCGCAGCATCGCTGATCCTGGCCGTGCTGGCGTTTCGGCATTTCGGCCAGGGATACGCGGTCTTGTTGCTGGCCATCTGGGTGGGGATCGGGTTCATCTTCCGCGGTGTGGCCACCACCGTTTCGGCCATCAGCGATCCGACCCTGCCCGGCCGCGTGTGGTCGATTTTCGTCGGCGTGATCAGCTTGATCGCCGGCATCGTGGTGCTGGCATCGCCGTTCGAGTCGATCCTCACCCTGGCGCTCGTCGTCGGCATCTGGTTCGTGGTCATCGGCGCGTTCGAAACCGTTGCCTCATTCGGCATCTACGGCGCAACGAAGACACTCCGCACGGCGAGTTCGAAGGCTTCGGAGGGGTAGCGGCCGCCGAATCGACTTACTACACTATGTCGTAACTCATTAATACGGCCCGCAGTCGGGAGATGACAGATGAATGTCGTCGACATTTCGCGGTGGCAGTTCGGGATCACCACCGTCTACCACTTCATCTTCGTGCCGCTCACCATCGGCCTGGCTCCCCTGCTCGCCATCATGCAGACGGTGTGGGTGGTTACGGGTAGGACCGCGTGGTATCGCCTGACCAAGTTCTTCGGCAAGTTGTTCCTGATCAACTTCGCGATCGGCGTTGCGACCGGGATCGTGCAGGAGTTTCAGTTCGGTATGAATTGGAGCGAGTACTCGCGGTTCGTCGGTGACATCTTTGGCGCGCCGCTGGCCATGGAAGGCCTGTTCGCCTTCTTCTTCGAATCCACCTTCATCGGGTTGTGGATCTTCGGCTGGGGCCGGCTGCCGAAGTTGGTACACCTGGCATGCATCTGGATTGTCGCGTTCGCTGTCAACGCGTCCGCGTTCTTTATCATCGTGGCGAATTCGTTCATGCAGCACCCGGTAGGCGCACACTACAATCCGGCGACACGACGTGCCGAGTTGGAAAGCATCGGCGCGCTACTGTCCAATAACACTGCGCGGGCGGCTTTTTCCCACACTGTCGCCGGTTCGCTGCTGACCGCTGGAACGTTCGTCGCCGCCGTCAGCGCGTGGTGGCTGGTGCGGTCTCACAAAGGCGGCGACTCAGATGGCCCCACCATGTACCGCCCGACGGCCATCCTCGGGTGTTGGATTGCGCTGATTGCCGCCGTCGGCCTGTTCTTCACCGGCGACACCCAAGGCAAGTTGATGTTCGTTCAACAACCGATGAAGATGGCATCGGCAGAATCGTTGTGCGACACCGCAACCGATCCGGACTTCTCCATCCTGACGGTGGGGACGCACAACAATTGCGAAAGCATCTCACGTGTGATCGAGGTGCCCTACGTCCTGCCGTTTCTCGCCGACAGCCGATTCAGCGGCGTGACGCTGCAAGGCGTGCGCGACCTGCAGCGGGACTACCAATACAGGTTCGGGCCAAACGACTACCGGCCCAACCTGTTTGTCACCTACTGGTCGTTCCGGGCGATGATCGGGTTGCTGGCGATTCCGGTGCTGTTCGCGCTGACCACGCTGTGGTTCACCCGCGGCGGCCGAACCCCCACCCAGCGGTGGTTCTCCTGGTTCGCACTGCTGACCATTCCCACACCGTTCCTGGCCAACATTTCGGGGTGGGTGTTCACCGAGATGGGCCGTCAGCCGTGGATTGTCGCGCCGAACCCGACGGGCGATCAGCTGGTCCGGCTCACCGTCCGCGAAGGGGTCTCAAGCCATGCGTCCGCCATGGTGGTCACCTCGCTGGTGACGTTCACGCTGGTTTACGCGGTGCTCGCGGTCATTTGGTTCTGGCTGCAAAAGCGCTACATCGTCGAAGGGCCGCTGGAACATGACGCCGAACCCGCTGCGCCGCCGACACCCGGCGACGACGAGGTGGCGCCGCTGTCTTTTGCGTACTGAAGCGTATTGATCGCGAAAGGAGCTGACCGGTGGGACTCCAACAGTTATGGTTCGGCATCATCGGGGTGCTGTTCCTCGGTTTCTTCATCCTGGAGGGCTTCGACTTCGGCGTCGGCATGTTGATGGAACCGCTCGCCCGCGTTGGCATCGGCGAACCGGAACCAATCCGTCGCACCGCGCTCAACACCATCGGACCGGTGTGGGACGGCAACGAGGTTTGGCTCATCGTCGGTGGCGCGGCGATGTTCGCCGCATTTCCCGGCTGGTACGCCACGGTGTTCTCGACGCTGTATTTACCGCTGCTGGCCATCCTGTTCGGCATGATCGTGCGCGCGGTGGCGATCGAATGGCGCGGCAAAGTCGACGACACGAAGTGGCGAGGCTGGGCCGATTTCGGTATCGCAGCGGGGTCTTGGCTGCCCGCCATATTGTGGGGTGTCGCGTTCGCGATCCTCGTGCGCGGGCTGCCGGTGGACGCCGACGGCCACGTCCACCTGTCGATCGGCGATGTGCTCAACGCCTATACGCTTTTGGGCGGCGTGGCGACCGCCGGGCTGTTTTTGTTCTACGGCGCTGTGTTCGTCGCTTTGAAGACCTCCGGCGCGATCCGCGACGACGCGCACCGCTTCGCGATGTGGCTATCGCTTCCGGTAACCGGACTGGTCGCCGGCTTTGGGCTTTGGACGCAACTCGCGTACGGCAAGGACTGGACCTGGCTGGTGCTCGCCGCCGCGGTCGTGGCTCAGCTAGCGGCGATCTTATTGGTGTGGCGGCGCATGTCCGACGGCTGGGCGTTCGCCTGCACGGCACTGGTGGTTGCGGCCGTGGTGATTCTGTTGTTCGGCGCGTTGTATCCAAACCTGGTGCCCTCGACCCTGGACGAGCAGTGGAGCTTGACCATCTACAACGCCTCGTCGACCCCATACACCCTCAAGGTCATGACGTGGGTGACGGCGTTCATGGCGCCGCTGACGGTGGTATACCAGGCCTGGACGTATTGGGTTTTCCGGCAACGCATCTCGGCTGAACGGCTACCGTCGCCCATCGGTCTGGCAAGGCATCCGTCCTGAGCACAAGGGGCTCTCGGGCGCCGCTAGACCCGCGGCTTTGGCGGGCATCGACCGCGTTGCGCCGCTTCCTGGTCGCCACCGTGGGCTGCGGGGTGGTGATCTCCGGCTGCGCGATCGGCTCGGCAGCTGTGCTGGCAAGCATCGTCGCGCACGTCATCACCGACCCCTCCGCACGCAGCCTGGACGCTTGCCGGGGTCCCCTGTCAATCCTGTTGGGGCTATGGGTTATCCGCGCCGTGACGCACTGGCTTCAGGCACGCCTGGGCCAACGAGGAGCCAGCGCGGTTATCGCCGACCTCAACGGTGAAGTGCTCGCGGCGGTCACGGCGCGCCAGCCCAGTGAGCTCGCGGCACAGCGCGACGACGCCGCGATCGTGGTCACCCGCGGCCTCGACGGCTTGCGCCCCTATTTCACCGGGTACCTGCCCACATTGCTTCTCGCCGCAATCCTGACCCCGGCGACCGTCGCCGTGATCGCGCTCTACGACCTGAAATCGACGGTGATCGTGGCGATCACACTGCCTTTGATACCGGTGTTCATGGTGCTGATCGGGCTGGCGACGGCGGATCGATCAGCGGCCGCGCTGGCCGCCATGTCGACCCTGCAGGCGCGGCTGCTGGATCTGATCGCCGGCATCCCGACCCTGCGGGCGCTGGGCCGCGCCTCAGGTCCGGAACGACGCATCGCCGAACTCGGCGCCGCCCACCGGCGCTCGGCGATCGCGACACTGCGGATCGCGTTCCTGTCGGCGCTGGTGCTCGAATTGATGGCCACCCTGGGTGTGGCGCTGGTGGCGGTCAGCATCGGCCTGCGCCTGGTGTTCGGCGAGATGAGCCTGGCTGCGGGGCTGACGGTGCTGCTGCTCGCGCCGGACGTGTACTGGCCGCTGCGTCGCATCGGCGTGGAATTCCATGCCGCTCAAGATGGCAGAACCGCCGCCGACAAAGCGTTCGCGCTCATCGGCGAGCCAACGCACACACCCGTGGGACAACGAACGGTCGTCGCCCGCGCGGCGGTGATCCGGCTAGAGAACCTCAGCGTGACCGGCCGAGACGGCCACGCACCCCGCGATCTCAGCGCGGTGATCGAACCCGGCCGGGTGACGGTGCTGACCGGACGCAACGGGGCGGGCAAGAGCACCTCGCTGCAGGCGGTTATCGGACTCACGCAGCCATCATCGGGCCGGGTCACGGTGGCCGGAGTCGACGTCGCCGACTTGGACCCCGCGGCGTGGTGGCGGCAGTTGTCCTGGCTGCCGCAACACCCCGTGCTGGTCCCCGGTACCGTGCACGACAACCTGGTCCTGCTCGGCGATCTGGATGACCCCGATGACCTTGAAAGCGCCTGCACTGCAGCAGGATTCGATACTGTGCTGGCCGAGCTGCCAGACGGGATGAACACCGTGCTCGGGCGTGGTGGCATCGGGCTGTCGCTGGGCCAGCGGCAACGGCTCGGCCTGGCCCGAGCGCTCGGATCGCCCGCCCCGGTGCTGCTGCTCGACGAGCCCACCGCGCACCTGGACGCGCACACCGAGGACCGGGTGTTGCGGGCCGTCGTTGAGCGGGCACGGGCCGGCGCGACGGTGGTGGTCGTCGCACATCGCGAACGGGTCGTCGCGATCGGTGACCGGGTCGTCGAAGTGGTCTCGGATGCAGAAATGCGCTATGCGCCCGTCTGATCCCGCCGCGGCGATCGCGAGCGCGGCGGAGCCGGGCGCCGCGGGTCGCCGCCAGATTGCACTGCTGGCCGCGTCGAGCCTGTTGCGCCCGCGACTGCCCCGCCTCCTGGTTGCCGTCGCGCTGGGCGTGCTGTCGCTGGGCAGCGCGCTGGCGCTCGCCGGAGTTTCGGCCTGGTTGATCACCCGGGCCTGGCAGATGCCGCCCGTGCTTGACCTTTCCGTCGCGGTGGTGGCGGTTCGAACGTTCGCGATCTCTCGGGGCCTGTTGCACTATTGCGAGCGACTGGCAACCCACGACACCGCCCTGCGCGCAGCCAGCACAGCGCGGGAGCAGATCTATCACCGCCTCGCACACGGGCCGGCAGCGGCGGCGGTCCGGCTACACAGCGGTGAGCTGGTGGCCCGCGTCGGCGCCGACGTCGACGAACTGGCCAACGTGCTGGTGCGGGCCCTGGTCCCGGTGGGCGTCGCGGCGGTGCTGGGGCTGGCCGCGACCGCGGTTGTCGCGGCGATCTCACCGGCGGCAGCGGCGGTGCTGGCGATCTGTCTTCTCGTCGCCGGCGTCGTCGCGCCGTGGCTTTCCGGGGCCGCCGCCGCAACGCAGGAAGCGATTGCCCGACAGCATCATTCCGAGCGAGACACGGCGGCGATGATCGCGCTCGAGCACGCCCCCGAGCTTCGTGTCGCGGGCGCACTCCCCGACGTCATCGCCGAATCCCAACGCCGCCAACGCGCCTGGGGCACCGCGCTCGATGCCGCCGCCAGACCGGCTGCCATCGCCGAGGCGATGCCCACCGCGGCCATCGGAGCCAGCGTGCTCGGCGCCGTGGTGGCCGGGATCGGGATGGCACCCACGACCGCTCCGACCACACTCGCGGTGCTGATGCTGTTGCCGCTCTCCGCGTTCGAAGCGATGACTCCCCTGCCGGCCGCCGCCGTCCAGCTGACGCGGTCGCGGATCGCCGCGCGCCGTCTGCTCGACCTCGCCCCGCCAACGTGCACTGAACCGACGGCTTCAGCACCCCTGGCGCCACTACCCGGCGGCACCGGCCGGTTGTCCGCCGACGTGTGTTCGGGTCACCCTGACGGGGCGCAGTCGGCCCGCGTGACGCTTGACCTACCAGCGGGCGCCCGGCTGGCCGTCACCGGCGCCAGCGGCTCCGGTAAGACGACACTGCTGATGACGCTCGCCGGACTGCTGCCGCCGCTACGCGGACAGGTGACGCTGGATGGAACCGGCCTGGATCAGTTCGACGAGGCCGAATTGCACAGGACCGTCAGCTTTTTCGCCGAGGACACGCACATCTTCGCCACGACCGTGCGGGACAACCTGCTGGTCGCCCGCGGCGACTGCCGGGACGACGAACTGACGGCGGCCCTGGATGCGGTCGGCCTCAGCGGATGGCTCTCCAGTCTGCCCGAGGGCCTGTCGACGGTGTTGACCGGTGGCGCGCAAGCGGTCTCAGCGGGCCAGCGCAGGAGGTTGCTGCTGGCGCGGGCGATAATCTCGCCCGCCCGAATTGTGCTGCTCGACGAACCCACCGAGCACCTCGACGCGACCGACGCCGACCTGGTCCTGCGTGATCTGTTGGGCCCGAATCGCGGGCTCATGACCACAGAGCGGACGGTAGTGGTCGCTACTCACCACTTGCCTAACGACATTCGCTGCGCGGAGCTACGCGTAAGTGTCGGCGGCGCGGCATGAACTCCGGGGACATCACCACGAGCATCATCGGAATCATCTGAGCCGCTGTTGAGACCAACGCATAGCGCTGGGCGTCCAACGCGTGAAACTTACGCACATACCGGTACAGCGACTCAACCGCGATCAACGGATCGAGCAAATGGGCCAGCCGGTAAAAGAAGCCGTGCAAAAGACCCGATTGGGAGCCGTCGAACAACTCCGGGAACGTCGCGAACGACAGCGATACCCGTTGCGCACCAGCAATTTTGGCAGCCGCTATCATGTCGATGCTGAGCCGTTCGTCGATCCCGTTCGGCGCTCCGCGACGACGCCACGGCACATCCAAAGTGATATCGCGACCGCCACCGGCCGTCGCGTACCGGTGAAAGCCCTGTGCCTGGCCCGAGGCGTCCCTGGCGATGATCAGCAGTATCCCGGGAAATCGGCCTTCCAGCACGCCGTCCAGGTTCATGTTGAATCCGCGATCGGTGTGGGCGCCGCTCAGTGATGCCCGCAGCACGTCAGCCAGCTCAGCTCGCTGCTTATCGTCGAGTTCCTGCTCTGCCACGATCTCGGTCGTGATCCCGCGGTTGTGGGTGCGCTTTACCGCCTGGCGCAGGTTGCGAAACTCGCGCCCCCACCATGTCGAAGCTGGACACGTCGACGACGACGTCGCGGCCCATCGGTAGTGCGGACGGCGATTGCCCCAGCACCGCAGAGCGGGCCCACAAGCTGCGCCGGTGCTCACTGCAGCGCCACCGCCGCGATGCGCCAGCCGCGGGTATGACACAGAGCCGCGAAACCGGATACCAACTCAGGGAACTGCCCCTCGTCGCCGACCGGGTCGCCACTGACCACCGCATACCCCATCCGCGTCCGGTAGGCCAGCGCCGCTGCCTCGTCAGCCGTGAAGTGGTAGCTCTTGCCCGGCTGCATGGCGACGGCGCCAACGGATCCGCGCTGGTCGCGTTGATCAACTCCCACACCCGCGGCAGCTCCTCGGGCTGGGGATGCGACGATGTCGGCCACATCAACACCAACCCCGAGCCCGCGATCAGTGCGTCACCGAGCAAATCGAACGCGAGCACGTGCGCGGCCAGGCCCGCCAACACAAAGAGGGCAGCGACGGTGGCGTGCATGGCCGTCACCGGACGACCCAGGAAAATGCCCCGAGCAATGAGCGCCACCGCGGCCAGAACCGTCAGCGACCAGCCCAACCGACCCGCGCAGTGCCATTCCGGGTGATGGTGGTGACGCGCGAGTATTACGATCAGCCAGCACGCCGCGCTGAACAGCGCAAAGGCGCCGACCCAGCGGGCCGCGACCGAATCGACTTGCACGACAACGTGTTCGCGCGCGCGGAGCCGCAGTCCGACACCCACCGGCGGCCCCTCCACGCGCACCTCCCGATGCCCCGAAATCCAGACGATTTCGACGTTACGCCCGATCTGTCGTCAGGACGGCGGAAAATATAACAGCACGCCTTCCTGCACCACCGTGGCGACGACCTGCCCGGAGCGATCGAAGAAATGCCCGGTGCCCAACCCGCGGGAATCGGCGGCCACCGGAGACGACGTCGAATACAACACATAGTCGTTGAAGTCGACCTGCCGGTGAAACCACACCGTGTGGTTGGCGGACGCGGCGAAGATACGGTCGAAGCCCCAGGACAGCCCGTGGGTGGTGATGACCGAGTCCAGCACGGTGGTGTCCGACGAATAGACCATGGCTGCCGTGTGCAACACGGGATCGTCGGGCAGCACACCGTCGGCCTTGACCCAGACCCGGTTGTGGGGAAGGCGGTCACCCTTGTCCCGCATCACCCAGGCCGGGTCGTTGGTGTAGCGCCATTCGATCGGGTGCAGGGCGTTGACGAAGTGCGGCACGGTCTCCTCGTAGCCGCGCAACAATTCGCCCATCGGCGGCATGGTGTCGGGCTCGGCCACCTCCGGCGGAGCGACGCCGTGCTCGAGGCCGGCGCCGCCGGACATGTACGAGATGATCGCCGAAGACAACAGCGTGCCGTCCTGCACGGCGTCGACGCGCCGATTGGCGAAGCGCCGTTCGTCACGCAGGCGCACGACGTGGAATTCGATGTCTTTGGCGGTGTCCCCGCCGTTGATGAAGTGCACCGACAACGCGCTGGGCGGCAGGTCGTCGCGGGTCAGCGTGCGGCTGCTCGCGACCAACGATTGCGCCATGAGCTGGCCGCCGAACGTCCGCATCGGGTTCTTGCTGGGATGGGATCCCATGAACAAATCATCGGCGAGGCGGTTGAGGTCCAGTACCGCCAGCAGTTCGTCGAAGTCGGACACCTAGAGGTCGTCCTCCCCGATCCGGTGTACGTGGATCAGGTTGGTTGACCCCACGGTGCCAGGTGGCGCGCCGGCGACAATAACCACTAGATCACCCCGCCTGTAGCGACCCAACTCGACCAGCGACTTGTCGGCCTGGCGGATCATCTCGTCGGTGGACTCCATTATCGGGACGATGAAGGTCTCGGTGCCCCAGGTCATAGCCAGTTGGCTGCGCACTTCGGGCCACGCGGTGAAGGCTAGCAGCGGCAGGGGGGTGTGCAGACGCGCCAGTCGCTTGACCGTGTCGCCCGACTGGGTGAACGCGACCAATGCCTTGGCGTCGAGCCGCTCGCCGATGTCGCGCGCGGCATACGAGATCACTCCCCGCTTGGTGCGCGGCACATGCGTCAACGGCGGTGCGGCCGTGGAATTGTCCTCAACCGCACAGATGATGCGCGACATCGTCCGGACGGCGGCCAGCGGGTACTTGCCCACCGACGTTTCCCCGGACAACATCAGCGCATCGGCGCCGTCGAGCACAGCGTTGGCCACATCGGAGGCCTCGGCTCGGGTCGGCCGTGAGTTCTCGATCATCGAGTCGAGCATCTGGGTTGCCACGATGACCGGTTTGGCGTTCTCCCGGGCCATCTGGATGGCCCGCTTCTGCACCAGCGGAACCTCTTCCAGCGGCAGCTCAACCCCCAGGTCGCCGCGGGCCACCATGACAGCGTCAAAGGCCAGCACGATCGCTTCCAGATTGTCGATGGCCTCGGGCTTCTCGAGTTTGGCGATCACCGGTACGCGCCGCCCGACCCGATCCATCACCTCGTGCACCAGCTCGACGTCGGAGGGCGAGCGCACGAAGGAAAGCGCCACCATGTCAACGCCGAGGTTCAGCGCGAAGGTGAGATCCTCGACGTCCTTCTCCGACAAGGCCGGCGCCGACACGTTCATCCCGGGCAGCGAGATGCCCTTGTTGTTGCTGACCGGGCCGCCCTCGACGACCTTGCAGATCACGTCGTCGCCCTCGATACCCTCGACGAACAATCCAAGCTTGCCGTCGTCGACCAGAACCCGGTCGCCGACCATGGCGTCCGTGGTCAACTTCTTGTAGGTGGTCGAGATCCGGTCGTGGGTGCCTTCGCAGTCGGCGACGGTGATCCGGACTGTTTCGCCGTCGGCCCAGTAGGTGGATCCCGTGGCGAAGCGCCCCAGCCGGATCTTGGGGCCCTGCAGGTCGCCGAGGATTCCGACCGCGCGGCCGGTCGTGTCGGAGGCGGCGCGCACCCGCTCGTAGGCGGCTTTGTGGTCGGCGTAGTCGCCATGACTGAAGTTCATTCTGGCGACGTCCATTCCGGCCTCGACCAAAGCCAGAACCACCTCGTCACTCCTGGTGGCCGGACCGAGAGTGCAGACGATCTTTCCGCGTCTCGCCACGACGACTCAGCATAGTCGTCGCGCGCGACCGCCAGGTTGCCTCGATGTCACGCGGTGCTCAACCGTGGGGGAAATCGGCGGCACCGGCTCGGCGCCACGGCGCGTCAGCTACCCGCTGAGAATGGTAGGAACCAGCGGAAAGCCGGGCAGGTTACGCAGCACTGTCCAGGCGAACGCCGCAACCACAATCGTTACCCACGCCGGGATCGGCAGCACTGACCGGCCAAGGCGCCGTCGCAGCACCATCCAGCCGATCAACACCGGGATGCCGACGAACAGGAAGACGTTGTCGTTGATGCTGGCCGCCAGATCACCATGCAGCAGGTCATTCGTCATTCGGAGCCCACCGCAGAAGGGACAGTTCCAGCCGGTGAGCATCTTGAACGGACACTGCGGATAGACCGACTTCGTGTTGTGCGGGTCGACAAGCCCGATGTAGCCCAGCGCACCGGCGAACAGCGCGCCCGACGCCGCGGCGCCGTACAAACGACGACGGTGGCGGCCGTGCGCGTGGCTGGCGGCGCACTGCCCTGGGGGCGGGCCACACTCGGCGGCGTCCTGTGCGGCGCCATTCCAGGGCTGGTCAGTCACGTTTTCAGCATGCCAGATTCGCCGGAGTCCGGTCTGCGGCTACCGGCCCCTCCGGTTCCTCAGCCCGAAGCCCCACCGCCTCCGGGTCGGCTCGGCTTCTTCTTCGGGCAGATTTTCCGCAGCGGCTTTCTCCGTAACCGATTCTTCGGGTTTGGCGTCGGTTTCTGGCTCTGAGGCCGGCTCGGCTTCTTCGGCGGCTTCTTCGGCGGCTTCCTTGGCCGGTTCCGGCTGCTCGTCGCCGTCCTGCGCTTCGACGTCGGATGCGCTGGATGCACCGGGGGCCGCCAGCGCCGCGTCGTCAGCGGACTCCTCAGGCTGGTCTTCGTCGGCCGCTAAGTCACCCTCTGCGTGGGCCGACTCTTCGGCTTCAGGCTCGGCGGCCGCCGGCTGGTCAGCTTCAGCTTCAGCTTCCGCGTCTGTGGCCTCGGCGTCTTCGGCCTGGATCTCAGCCTCCGCTTCGGGTTCAGGCGCTTCGGCCGCGGGCTCTTCGGCTTCAGCTTCGACGGCTTCAGGCTCGGCGGCTTCAGGCTCCGCGGCTTCAGGCTCCGTGGCTTCAGGCTCGAGGGCTTCAGGCTCGAGGGCTTCAGGTTCCGCGACTTCAGGCGCTTCGGCTTCAGGCTCTTCGACCTCGGCCTCCGCGGCTTCATGCTCCACGACTTCGGGCTCTTCAGGCTCAGGCTCTTCGGCTTGAGCCTCCGCGACCTCAGGCTCCGCGACTTCAGGATCGCCGGGCTCTGGCTCGGCTTCAGCCTCCGCCACTTCAGCCTTCACGGTTTCAGGCTCATCGGACTCAGCTTCCGCGACGCGGCCAGATTCGAGCGATTCTGTCGAACCCTCCGCTCCGGCAACGCTCACCGCAGCGGAGGCTGCGGCGACGGATGCCAGCTCGGTCGCCGGTTCGGGTTCTAAAGGAACGTAATAAGTGCCGCGCAGCGTTTCGGGGTCCTCGCGGCCCTTCGGGGCCAGGATGATGTAGACCACGGCCCCGATGAAGACGAAAGTCGATGTGAACGAATTGATCCGGATTCCGGCGATGTGTGTGGCGGCGTCGTCACGCAACAGCTCGACGCAGAAGCGACCGACGCAATACGCGGCGACATAGACGGCGAACAGTCGACCGTGACCTAGCTTGTACCGCCGGTCTACGTAGATCAATGCGACGAATACCAGAACGTTCCAGATCAATTCGTAAAGGAACGTCGGCTGCACGACGAGCGCCACCTGCCCGGTCGAGACGCCGTCGAGCGAATGTGGATCCACGAATCCCGATGGATCCCGGCGGTAGAAGATCTGCAGACCCCACGGCAATGTGGTTTCCCGGCCGTACAGCTCCTGGTTGAAATAGTTACCCAGCCGGCCGATGGCCTGCGCCAAGACGAGTCCCGGGGCCAGCGCATCGCCGAACGCGGGCAACGGAATTCCGCGGCGTCGACAGCCGATCCACGCACCAACACCACCGAGGGCCACCGCGCCCCAAATGCCCAGGCCCCCATCCCAGATGCGTAGCGCCGCGCCGAAACCGGCACCCCCCGGACCCCAATACGTCTGCCAATCGGTGGCCAGGTGATAGAGCCTGCCCCCAAGCAATCCGAAAGGTACGGCCCACATGGCGATGTCGTAGATGACGCCGCGCTCGCCGCCGCGGGCCTCCCACCGCCGGTCGCCGATCAGCAGCGCGGCCACGATACCGATGATGATGAACACCGCGTAGGCGCGAATAGGCAGCGGCCCGAGGTGCCAGACCCCACGTGGCGGACTAGGAAAATAAGCGAGCCAGGTGGTCGTCACGCGGACACCCCTTGGCGTACACCGCCGGCGAGTTCCTCGGTCAGTGCGCGCAAGGCGGCCAAACCGTCGCTCAACGCCGACACCAACGCAGAACCGACGATGACCCCGTCGGCGTAGCCGGCGATCTGTGCGGCTTGCTCCCGCGATCGCACACCCAAGCCGACGCCGACGGGTATGTCAGACACCGCCTTTACCCTGCCGACCAGTTCGGGCGCGGCGTGCGACACCGCGTCACGCGCCCCGGTCACACCCATCGTCGAGGCGGCGTAGACGAATCCGCGCGACGCCTCGACGGTGGCTGCCAACCGCTGAGGCGTCGAGGAAGGCGCCACCAAAAAGATCCGATCCAGCCGATGCTCGTCGGATGCCGCCATCCACTGTTGCGCCTCGTCGGGGATGAGGTCGGGAGTGATCAGGCCGTGTCCGCCGGCAGAGCCCAGATCCCGCGCGAACGCATCAACCCCGTAGCGCAACACCGGATTCCAATACGTCATCACCACCGCACATCCCCCGACCCTACTGATCGCCTCCACCGCGGCCAGCGTATCCCGGACTCGCACACCCCCACGAAGCGCGGCCTCGGTTGCCCGGGCAATGGTCGGGCCGTCCATGCCAGGATCGGAATATGGCACCCCGACTTCGATGAGATCGCAACCGGATTCGACGAGCGCGATCATCGCGTCCACCGACGTCGGCACGTCGGGGTAACCGGTCGGCAGATAACCGATCAGTGCCGCACGGTCGGCTGCGCGGCACGTATCGAAAAGCGGCCCTAACCTGCTTGCTTGGCTGTGTTCCACCGTCATTGCTTGCCCTGGTCCAGTAGGCCGAACCACTTCGCGGCCGTCTCGACGTCCTTGTCGCCGCGGCCCGAAAGATTGACCACAATGACCGAACCCCTCCCCATTTCAGCTCCCAACTCGAGGGCACCGGCCACCGCGTGCGCCGATTCGATAGCCGGAATGATCCCTTCCGCGCGGCACAGCAGGCGAAACGCGTCCATCGCCTCGGAATCGGTGATGGGCCGGTATTCGGCACGTCCGGTCTCCCTGAGCCACGCATGCTCTGGACCCACCCCCGGATAGTCCAGACCCGCTGAGATCGAATGGGATTCGATGGTCTGACCGTCCTCGTCTTGCAACAAGTACGAGAACGATCCCTGAAACGCGCCAGGGGAACCGCCGGTGAATGTCGCGGCATGCCTGCCGGTCTCGACACCGTCGCCGGCCGCTTCGAATCCCACCAGCCGCACGCCCGGGTCATCGAGGAACGCGTGGAAAATCCCGATGGCGTTGGATCCTCCCCCGACGCATGCGGTTACCGCATCAGGCAGCCGGCCGGCCTGCTCCTGGATCTGCACGCGCGTCTCCAGGCCGATGATTCGCTGGAAATCACGCACCATGACCGGGAAGGGATGAGGTCCGGCCGCCGTACCGAAGCAGTAGTAGGTGTTGTCGGCGTTGGTAACCCAGTCCCGGAACGCCTCGTTGATGGCATCTTTGAGCGTTTGCGAGCCGCTGTCGACGGAGACGACCTCGGCACCGAGCAGCCGCATCCTCGCCACGTTGAGCGCCTGACGTGCGGTGTCGACGGCACCCATGTAGACGACGCAGTCCAGGCCGAGCAGCGCGCATGCGGTGGCGGTGGCCACCCCGTGCTGGCCGGCACCGGTCTCCGCGATCACCCGCTTCTTGCCCATTCTGCGCGCCAGTAACGCCTGACCGAGCACGTTGTTGATCTTGTGAGAACCGGTGTGGTTCAGGTCTTCTCGCTTGAGGAAGATGCGCGCCCCGCCGGCGTGCTCACTGAGCCGGCCGGCTTCATACAGCGGTGACGGCCGGCCAGCGTAGTGCGTCTGCAACTTGTCCAGGGTGTCCAGGAAGTCCTGATTGACGCGTTCCTTCTCGTAGGCGGTGGTGACCTCCTCGATCACCGCCATCAATGCCTCGGCGACGTAACGACCACCGTAAACACCGAAATGCCCACCTGAATCGGGGTCATGGCGGGTGGGTTCGGCGATCGCCGCACTAGTGCGCGGAAGACCCGGGCGGGATAGATCTGCCATCACGAAGCCTTGAGGCGATCGCGGCTCATCAACGACTAGCGAGCCGGTTTGGGACAGGACGGATGGGTGCCGGCGGTGACCAGATCCGCAACCGCAGCCCGCGGGTCACCACTTTTGACCAGACCTTCACCGACCAGCACGGCGTCAGCACCGGCGCCGGCGTAGGCCAACAGATCTGCGGTGCCTCGCACACCGGATTCGGCGATCCTGATCACGTTGCTGGGCAACCCGGGCGCGATTCGCGCGAAGCAATCCCGGTCGACCTTGAGCGTCTTGAGATCACGCGCGTTGACCCCGATCACCTTCGCCCCGGCCTTCAGCGCCCGGTCGGCTTCGTCTTCGTCGTGCACCTCGACGAGCGCTGTCATACCTAATGATTCGGTGCGGTCGAGCATCGACACCAATGCCGACTGGTCCAAAGCCGCGACGATGAGCAACAACATGTCGGCGCCATGCGCACGCGCCTCGTGGATCTGATACGGCTGCACCACAAAATCTTTGCGCAACAACGGAATCGAGACGACGGCGCGCACCGCAATAAGGTCATCGAGCGAACCGTGAAAACGCCGCTCTTCGGTCAGCACACTGATAATCCGTGCGCCGCCGTCCTCGTAGGCGCGAGCCAGCTTGGCCGGATCGGTAATAGGCGCCAGTGAGCCCGCTGACGGACTGGCCCGCTTGACCTCCGCGATGACACCGATGCCGGGCTCGCGCAAGGCCGACATCACATCGCGCGGTGGCGGTGCCGCCGCGGCGGCCGCTTTGATCTCGGAAAGGCTGATCCGCGCCTCGCGCGCGGCAACGTCGGCCCGGACTCCATCGAGAATGGAGTCAAGCACGGTTGCCGGAGTCATGCCTGCCGTTTCCCTTCGTACTGTCACCCACGGCCCACAGCCGATTTCGACGACTCATGAAGGGTAGCGACCGTCGGCGCGCGGTCCATCACCGACCCTCGGTGTCAGACTCGCGGGGCCGATCGGTGGGGTCCCGGGTTGGGTCACGGCCCTCGTCGAGCGCATCCCAGATCATGCGTTCCGACATCTGTGGACTGGCGGTGTCAGCGTCGTCGCGCCCCGCGATCGAACGGCGTGCACCGGGCGATAGATATTTCGACGCGTACTTCGTCGTGCTCTCGCGGGCAGGCCCGACGATCGAAGCCGCCCGCATCAACAAAACCGCCGCGATCAGGGTGCACACCGCGGCCAGCACCGCGGCCGCCGCGCCCCAATAGTGCCGCTCGGTTCCCACCAGCGTTACCAGCGGAATGTGCGCCAGATCGGTTCCGCGCACCGCCACGTCCGGGACCGCCCACAGGCTGAAGCCCAGGTAGCCGACGGCAAAGCTCACCAGTGCCAGCAAGGCCGCCAGCGCCCGCAACACCCAGCCGCGCACGGCGAGGGCCGCGACCGCGGCGGCCAGTTGCAGCACCGCCAACGGCAGCAGAGCCGTCGACCACGACCCCCCGGACAGCGTCACCGACTTGGGCGGTCCAAGCCCATCGAACGACCGAATCACCACCCACGGCATCCGCGATGCCGTCCACAGTGCCGCGGCTGCCAACACCAGCAGCAGCTGGGCGATCCCGATTGTCAGCCGGCTCGTCAGGCGGGGGGGCCGGGCGCTCCCGGTTTTAGGAGCCATCGCCGCTCTCGCCCGGGCCCAAATCCGGGGATGCCAGCGTCTCGGCGGCGGCGATCGCACTCAGTACCGCGCGCGCCTTGTTTGTCGCCTCGGTGTATTCGTAGAGCCCGTTGGAGTCGGCCACCACCCCACCGCCCGCCTGGACATAGGCGGTGCCGTCACGCATCAGCGCGGTGCGGATGGCGATCGCGAAGTCGGCGTTGCCGGCGAAGTCGAGGTAGCCGACGACGCCGCCGTAGAGGCCGCGGCGCGTCTTCTCCACCTCTTCGATCAGCTCCATGGCCCGCACCTTCGGCGCGCCCGACAGTGTGCCGGCCGGGAAGCAGGCGGTGACCGCGTCCAGGGCTGTGTGGTCTTCGCTGAGCATCCCCGTCACCGTGGACACCAGGTGCATCACGTGGCTATAGCGTTCGATGTGGCTGTAATCCTCGACGCGAACGGTGCCCGGCGTGCAGACCCGGCCGAGGTCGTTGCGCCCGAGGTCGACCAGCATCAGGTGCTCTGCCTGTTCCTTTTCGTCTGCCAGCAGGTCCTTTTCCAGCAGCTGATCTTCTTCCTCGGTCTGCCCCCGCCACCGGGTTCCCGCGATCGGATGCGTCGTCGCGCGACCGTCCTGCACGGTGACCAGCGCCTCGGGACTGGATCCGACGATCGAAAAGTCCTTTGCCCCTTGGCTATTCGGTACATGGAGCAAATACATGTAGGGGCTTGGGTTGGTCACCCGCAGCATGCGGTACACGTCGATCGGATCGACGTCGGTGTCCACCTCGAAGCGCTGCGAGGGCACCACCTGAAACGCTTCGCCGGCTTCGATCTGTGCGACGAGGTGATCGACGATGGCGCCGTACTCCTCAACCGTGCGCTGCGCCCGCTGCCGCGGCTCGGGTCTGCTGAACGTGGCAACCGTCGACGGCAGCGGCACGCCCAGCGCGGCGGTCATCACGTCCAGCCGGGCGATCGCGTCGTCGTAGGCCTCATCGACGCGTTCGTCGGTGCCGTTCCAGTTCACGGCGTTGGCAATCAGGGTGATGGTGCCCTCGTGGTGGTCGACCGCGGCAACGTCAGTGGCCAGCAGCAACAGCATGTCCGGCAGCTGCAGGTCGTCGACGGCCAGTTCCGGCAGGCGCTCCAGGCGACGCACCAGATCGTAGGCGAAAAAGCCCACCATGCCCCCGGACAGCGGCGGAAGCCCCGGTAGCACCGCGGTGGCCAGCAGCTCGAGAGTGGCCTGCAGCGCCTGCAGCGGGTCGCCTCCGGTGGGCGCGTCCTGCGGCACGGTGCCCAGCCACACCGCTTCGCCGTCACGCACCGTCAGGGCCGACGGCGCCCCGGCGCCGATGAAAGACCACCGCGACCAGGATCGGCCGTTCTCGGCGGACTCCAGCAGAAAAGTGCCCGGGCGATTGGCGGCGAGCTTGCGGTAGGCCGAGAGCGGCGTCTCGCTGTCGGCCAAGACCTTGCGGGTCACCGGAACCACACGGTGTTCCGCCGCTAGCTGGCGGAAGTCCTCCCGTGAGGAGGTGGCGGCGAGGTGCGCAGTCACCGAACCATCCTCGCAGACGCGGTGGCCCTGCCCGAGCGTGCGCAGAATGCCGGTCAGCGCGGCGTGTCTGTGCACAGACACGCACGCTCGCGAGGAGGAAATGACCGGGGCGTAGCCTGACGGCCATGAAAACTGGTGACACCGTGGCCGACTTCGAGCTTCCCGATCAGACCGGGCAGCCGCGTAAGCTCAGCGACCTGCTTTCCACCGGCCCCGTGGTGCTGTTCTTTTACCCGGCCGCGATGACGCCCGGCTGCACCAAGGAAGCGTGTCACTTCCGCGACTTGGCCGCGGAGTTCGCCGCGGCCGGGGCCAACCGGGTCGGCATCAGCGTCGACCCCGTCGACAAACAGGCCAAGTTCGCCGATACGCAGAATTTCGACTACCCGCTGCTGTCGGACACCGAAGGCAAGGTCGCCACCCAGTTCGGCGTCAAGCGTGGTCTGCTCGGCAAATTGATACCGGTCAAGCGCACGACCTTTGTCATCGACACTGACCGCAAGCTGCTCGACGTGATCTCCAGCGAGATCAGCATGGACACCCACGCCGATAAGGCGCTCGAGACGCTACGCGCACGGTCTTAGCGCGGCGCCCCAACTTCTGGAGCGTTACGGGAAGAGCGACAAAAAGACGTAAGCGGCGAGCACCACCAAGTGCACCTCACCCTGCAGTCGGGTGGCACGCCCGGGCACCACGGTCAGCACGCTGATCACCACGGTCAGCGCAAGCAGCGCCAGCTGCAGCGGGCCCAGCCCAAGCACCAGGGGCCCTTTGATCCAGACGGACGCCAGCGCGAGGGCCGGGATGGTGAGCCCAATGCTGGCCAACGCCGAGCCGTAGGCGAGGTTGAGGCTGGTCTGGATACGCCCCTGGCGCGCCGCACGCACCGCGGCGAGTGTCTCCGGCATCAGTACGAGGGCCGCGATCACCACGCCGACAAATGAGTGTGGGAATCCGGCCGCCGACACCAAACGCTCGATGGGCGGCGACTCCTCTTCGGCCAGGCCCACCACCACGAACAGCGAGACAAGCAGCAGGGCAAGGCTGGTCAGCGCCGACCGGGTGCTGGGCGGCTCCGCGTGGCTGTCGTCTTCGAATACGAGCGCTTTTTGGCCCTTTTGGGCGACCGGCAGAAAAAAGTCACGATGCCGGATCGTCTGGGTGAACACGAAGAGCAGGTACAGCCCCAACGAGGCGACCGCGGCAAACGTGAGTTGAACGGGTGAGAACTCCTTGCCCACCTGGCTGCTGGTGAATGTGGGCAGCACCAGGCTCAGCGTCGCCAGCGTGGTGAGCGTGGCCAGCGCAGCCCCGCTGCCCTCGGCGTTGAACAACGTCACGCCGTAACGTCGGGAACCGAGCAGCAATGACAGACCGGCGATCCCGTTCATCGTGATCACCACCGCCGCGAAGACGGTGTCCCGGGCCAGCGTCGCCGCCTCGTTTCCGCCGGAGGCCCTCAGCGCGACGATGAGCGCCACCTCGATGATGGTCACCGCGACGGCAAGCACCAGCGACCCGAACGGCTCGCCGACCCTGGCGGCAACAAGCTCCGCGTGGTTGACCGCCGCCAGCACCGCGCCGCCCATCACAACCGCCACCCCAACGGCGGTTATCGGCCCGATTTCTTCGCCCCAGGTCATCGCGAGGGTGGCGAGGGCAAGCAGCGGCACGACTGTGGCCCAGGAAGCCCAGGACACGCGTTTCACCATCAACCGCCATTCTCATCGGGTTCACCGGCCAGCCGAACCGCCTGCATAGGCCTGAACAGACCCCACCACTGCCGCGCCGTTCTCCGCGATTATCCGGTCACTGCCGGTCGCGGTCTCAGTAGCATGCTCACATGTCGCAAAGCGGTGGCAACAGCGAAGGTCTGGCGGAAGGACAGGTGTTCGCCGGATACACCATCGTTCGACGGCTGGGGGCCGGCGGGATGGGTCACGTGTATCTGGCCCAGCATCCCCGACTGCCCCGCCGCGATGCCCTGAAAATCTTGCCCACCAATCTGACCGAGGATTTGGAATTTCGCCAGCGTTTCAATCGTGAGGCCGACCTGGCCGCGAGCTTGTACCACGAGCACATCGTCGGCATCCATGACCGCGGGGAATACCAAGGGCAACTGTGGATATCGATGGACTACGTCGAGGGAACCGACGCCGCGAAACTGCTGCGCAGCCAGTATCCGTCCGGGATGCCGAAAGCCGATGTCGCCGAGATCATTTCGGCCGTCGCCGACGCGCTCGATCACGCCCATTCACGCGGACTGCTGCATCGTGACGTCAAACCCGCCAACATCCTCCTGAGCGAGGCGAGCCCCCGACGGCGCATCCTGCTCGCCGATTTCGGCATCGCCCGCGAGATGGGCGAGATCAGCGGTCTGACCGCGACGAACATGTTGGTGGGGACGACCGCGTACTGCGCTCCCGAGCAATTGCAAGGTAACGATCTTGACGCGCGTGCCGACCAATACGCGCTCGGCTGTACCACGTTCAACCTGCTCACCGGGGCCGCCCCGTTCCAGCACTCCAACCCGGCGGTGGTCATCAGCCAGCACTTGTCCGCGTCACCACCGCTGGTCAGTGAACGGCGACCTGAGTTGGCGGAACTCGACGCAGTGATTGCCAAGGCGATGGCCAAGGACCCCAAAGAACGCTATGCGACGTGCGCGGATTTCGCGTCGGCGCTTGCCGGCCAGGGCCTTACTGCCCCGGCCGCCGTGGCGGGCCCGACGGAAGTCATCGCGGGACCGACGGAAGTGATCGCGGCGCCGAAGAATTCCGCCGAGGGATCTGCGGAAACGCGCGGCAACCGGCGGGGGCCGGCGATGGTGATCGCGGCGCTGGTCGCCGTCGCGCTGGTAGCGGTGGCCGCGGTGATCGGTGTTCGCATGCTGGGCGCGCGGGCTCACCACAAGAACAGCAGCGCCCCTTCGGCGTCGGTGGCGCCACCGAGCAGCGGCGGCGGGGCGCCCCCGTCAGCGCCGGCGCTCAAGCTCACCAGCCAGATCACCGATCAATCGGGTGTGCTCGGTCCCGTCGAGCGTGCCGGGGTGGGCAGGGCCCTCGCCAGGCTCTACCACGAGCGCGGCACCCGCCTGTGGGTGGTCTACGTCAATAATTTCGGCGGCCTCAAGCCGTTCAGATGGGCCGAGGACACCATGCTCGCCAACGGCTTCGCCGACACCGATGCCATCCTGGCCGTGGCCACCGACCAACCGTCCTTTTCGTTCCGGGTGCCCAACGCGGTGATCCAGGGCAAAGCCATCGATCTCGAGATCATTCGCCGCGACCGCATCGGACCGGCCGTTTTCCACCGCGAATGGGCACGCGCGGCGATAGTCGCCGCCAACGGATTGGACGTCGCGCCGAGTTAGCCCTCTGGGTTAGCGCGCGGGCCGCGCGGACCAGGGTTGCTAGATCTCCGTAATCCCTTGTGCCACTTACGCTTCAATAGTCACAGTCGGGCCGTTGTTGTCGGTGGCCCTTCGTAAAATTTGAGGCATGGGTTGCAGCGGTCGCGAAGAGATCGTCGAGGTCTTGGACGAGTTCGATGGTGCCCTGGACCGCTTGTGTGAGTTGACTTTTGACGTGCTCACCACCCCGGAACTGTTGCGGGCGTTGGAGCGCCTGGAACGGGGGGCGCGCAGGATGCGCACACCCGAGCATGCATTGATCAACAAACTCGACGCACAGGCCGGCGAGGAGGAGTTGGGCGGCACGCTGCGCTGCGCGCTGGCCGACCGGTTGCGCATCACCAAGGCTGACGCCGGCCGGCGTATCGCCGAAGCCGAAGATTTAGGTGAGCGGCGAGCGCTGACCGGTGAGCCGTTGGCGCCGCGGCTAAGTCATACCGCGGCCGCCCAACGCGGCGGCCTGGTCGGTGACGGACACGTAAAGGTGATTCGCAACTTCTTTGCCCACCTGCCTGCCGAGGTGGACCTGGGTACCCGGGAGGCCGCCGAGGCCGACCTGGCCGGTAAGGCCGGCGGGTATCGCCCAGATGAGTTGGCCAAATACGCCCAACGGATCATGGACTGGCTGCACCCCGATGGGGAATTCAGCGACCAAGAGCGCGCCCGCAAGCGCGGCATCATGCTGGGCAAGCAGGAATTCGACGGCATGTCACGCCTGAGCGGCCTGGTGACCCCCGAGCTGCGAGCCGCCATGGAGGCCATGCTCGCCAAACTGGCCGCCCCCGGAGCGTGCAACCCCGACGACGAAACACCCGTGGTCGATACGGCGCCCGACGAGGATGCGGTGCGCCGCGACCACCGCTCCGAAGCTCAGCGCAACCACGACGGATTCCTGGCCGCAATCCGCGGCTTGTTCGCCTCGGGCGAGTTGGGCCAACACAATGGCCTACCCGTGTCGATCGTAGTCACCACGACACTGAAGGACCTGGAGGCCGCCACCGGCAAGGGCGTAACTGGCGGGGGCACCCTGGTGCCGATGTCAGATGTGATCCGCTGGGCCAGCCACGCGCATCACTACTTGGCGATTTTCGATCACGGCAAGGCCCTGGCGCTGTATCACGCCAAGCGGCTCGCCTCTCCCGCCCAGCGAATCATGCTGTATGCCAAGGATCGTGGATGTACGAAGCCCGGCTGTGACGCGCCGGCCTACCACAGCCAGGTCCATCACGTTCGGGGCTGGAAGACCACCCGCCGCACCGACATCGACGACCTCACCCTGGCCTGCGGTCCGCACAACCAGCTCGTCGAGAAAGGCTGGACCACCCGCACCAACGCCAAAGGCGACACTGAATGGATACCGCCGGCGCACTTGGATCACGGGCAACCCAGAACGAATACCTTCCATCACCCCGAAAAACTCCTCGCACCCGACGACGACGAACCCGTTTGACGTCAGGCAAACGCGCCTGCTTTACGTGCCAGTCGCCTCGGCACTCAGCCGACGTTCGTGCCGCCCTCCGCGATCCGGCGCACCGCGTTGATGAAGACGTCGATCTCCTCGAACGTGTTGTAGAACGCGAACGACGGGCGAACCGTGGCCTCCAGGCCGAGGCGACGCAGAATCGGCTGCGCGCAGTGATGGCCGGCGCGCACCGCGATCCCTTCGGCGTTGAGCGCCTTGCCGACCTCGAGCGGCTCGTGCCCGGCCAGCACGAACGACAGCACGCTGGCCTTTTCGTCGGCGGTGCCCACTAGGCGCACACCTGGGATGTCGGCCAGGCGGGGGGTCGCGTACTCCAGCAGCGCGTGCTCATAGGACGCCATCCGCTCGATGCCGACCCGCTCGACGTAGCGCAGCGCCTCGCCGAGCCCGACCGCGTCGGCAATGTTGCCGGTGCCGGCCTCGAATTTGCTGGGCGGCCCCTGATATAGCGACCTTTCCAGGGTCACGTCGGCGATCATGTTGCCGCCGCCCTGCCAAGGCGGGGTCTCCGCCAAGGCCTCCTCGCACCCGTAGAGCACACCGATCCCGGTGGGGCCGTAAATCTTATGTCCGGAGAACACAAAGAAATCGGCACCGAGCTCGGAGACGTTGATCGGCAGATGCGGGACCGACTGCGCGCCATCGATCAGCACCCGCGCCCCGTAGCGGTGACCCAGCTCGACGATCTTCTCGACCGGCGTCACCGTGCCTAGTGCGTTCGAAACCTGAGTCGCGGCAACCAACTTCGTCCGCGGACCCAGCAGATCCTCAAACTCCGACATCAGTAGATTACCGGCGTCGTCGACCGGCGCAACTTTCAGGATCGCACCCGTCTGCTGCGAAAGCAGTTGCCACGGAACGATATTGGCGTGGTGCTCCAGATGAGTGATGACGATCTCGTCACCCGGACCCAAATGCTTGCCACCCCAGGCATAGGCCACCAGGTTGATCGCCTCGGTGGTGCCGCGCACGAAGATGATCTCTTCGTCCTTGGATGCGCCGATGAATCGCCGAACGGTGTTACGAGCCTCTTCGTAGGCGTCGGTCGCCCTGGCCGCCAATTCGTGCGCCGCGCGGTGAATGTTGGAATTCTCGTGCGCGTAGAAGTACGACAGCCGGTCGATCACCACCTGTGGTTTCTGGGTGGTCGCGGCGTTGTCGAACCAGATCAGCGGCTTCCCGTTGACGGTCTCCTTCAGGATCGGAAAGTCCGCCCGCACGGCGTTCACATCGAACACCTCGTGCTGGTCGGGCAACTGGGGCACCGGATCGGCGTGGGTGAGGAAGTAGTAGCTGCTTTCGTCACCTACCGGTGCCACCGGAGGTGCGTCCGACCAACCCAACTCAGGTATGGACGGCGCTTCGGGCAGCCACCCTGGTGCCGACCCGCGCGGCGCCACCGGAGCCGTCGGCGTTGCCGCCCCGGCCAGCACACCGGGCACAGTCGGCACGATACCGGTGGTGGGAACCGCGAACGCGCTCAAGTCGCTAACGCCCTGTGGCGCAAAGGGATCGGCCATCCCCGCACTCGTCCACGCGGCCGACGGCGCTGCCGTGATATCCGGCACATTGCCGCGCGGGGCCACCGGCACCGTTTGTGGCAAGCCCTCCGGTTCTGGAGACGTCGGCGCCGGGACATAGACATCGGTGAAACCGATGAAGGGAACCGGAGTCGCCGGCGGATAAGACGTGCCGACGGCCACCTGTCCGGCCGATGTCGCCGCCGTCGTGTCGGGCACGTTGCCGCGGGGGGCGACGGGCGCCGTCTGCGGCGGACTGTCGGGTCCTGGTCGAATACTGGCGGCGTAGAGCTGGCTGGCCAGCGCAGCCAGCTCCGAGGCGCCTATAGGCAGCTCGCTTTCAGCGTCGACCGCACGGTACTCACTTGTACTCATGGAATTGGTCCACGGCGACGTTGTCGAGCACGGCGAGCGCGTCGTCAGTGAGCACAGCCAAGGATGTGTACAGCGTGACCAGATACCTTGCGATCGCCGACTGGTTGATACCGGTGAACCGCACCGACAGCCCCGGTGCCTGCTCGCCGACCAGGCCCGGCTGGAAGAGGCCCACTACCCCTTGGCGCTCCTCGCCGGTGCGCACCAGCATGATCTTGGTCTTGCCCTTCGCCAGCGGCACCTTGTCCGACGGGATCAACGGAATGCCACGCCAGGTGATGAACTGCGCCCCGAACAGGCTCACGACAACCGGCGGGACGCCACGGTAGGTGGCCTCACGGCCGAACGCGGCGATTCCCTGCGGGTGGGTCAGGAAAAAGCTCGGCGTCTTCCACACACTGGTGATCAGCGCGTCCAGGTCGTCGGGCGTGGGAGCCCCGCCGAGCGTCTGGATCGTCTGCTCCGGCGTCACGTGCGCCAGCAGGCCGTACTCCGGGCTGTTGACCAGCTCGAACTCCTGACGCTCCTTGATCGTCTCAATGGTCAGCCGCAGCTGCTGGGCGACCTGATCGTGCGGGCTCGAGTACAGGTCGGAGACCCGGGTGTGGATGTCGAGCAGGGTCGAAATCGTGCGCAGCGTGTACTCGCGCGGACTGGTCTCGTAGTCGACGTAGGTCTCGGGCAGCGGCTCTTCGGTGCCGGCGCCATCTTCGGTCTTGACCGCGACCCGCTCGGGGTTGACCACGCGGTTCACTCGGTAGATACCCGCTTCCACCGGCACCCAGCTGAGCAAATGCAGCAGCCACCGCGGCGTGATCGTCGAGAGCTGCGGAACAGTCTTCGTCGCGTTGGCGAGCTGCCGGGCAGCGAGATCACCAAGGGCCTGAGACTCATTTTGGGCTGACGTCACGGCGGTCCCTCCATTTTGGTCGAATGCCGCAGCGGGTGTTGGGCGGTCTCATGATCGCCCGCGAGCAACGACTACGCGCGCTGAGCGTAGGCAAGTGTAGATCTCCGGGAAAAGGTTTAAACCCGCGGGTGACGAAAACCGACGCATGCGCGCCTGCGATCTGATAGTGCTCTATAGTGGGCCTATGCAACAGGCCGCACAGCCGCGCTTCGTCCCTTCGCGCTGCCTCGCCGTGTGTTGTTGTTGCTGTTGTTGATTTCCTGACGCCTTCTGACGCTGTAGAAATCCTTCGCGCTTTTCCCGCAAGCGGGTAGGCCCATAGCCCGCCCGGCGGCATCAAGACGCGTGCCAGTCAAACTTCAGGAAGATCAACCACCCATGACCGTGTTGTCTATACGCACCCCTGCATTGACGCAGGTCGCGACCCGCCGGCGCATTCTGGTGCGGCCGGCTACCGAACTCACCCGCATGACGCGCTACCGAGGCGGTACCTACTCACACACCGTCGACACGATCGTGTTCACCGACGGTACCCGCGCGCGCACCGATCTGATCCGGCTCAACCCCAACCTGCATGCCTATTCGCTGGACTTCACCGGCATCGCACCACACCATCCGTCGCCCTACCGCCTGGGAAACTGGTCGGCGTTGCCACACTTGCGCCACCGCGCCTGCGAGGCCGAGGTGGACTGGATCCTGCGCCACTCCTTCCCGATGCAGTCAATCACCGAATTGAGCCGACAGCTGCGCCAGGCCGGCTACCCGCTAGGGCCGGCCAACATCAGCGAGCACGAAGCGATCGCCGGAACCCAGGCCGCGATCTGGCATCTGACCAACGGCCTGGCCCTTGACACCCGGCCGCTGAACGTGCCGGTCGCCATACACCGAGCGCCGGGGCCGGTGCTCACCTTTGAATTCGATGGCCGACCGCAACTGGGCGGCTACTCGGTGTGCACGACGTCTGACTCCCCTGTCGGCTTAAAGCTGCAGAAGTCGGCCGATGGCGTTGTCTGGCAAGACGTTTCCGGCTCACATCTGACCGCAGCCGCCGGCGAAGGGCGCCAGCAACGCACTCTGGGCATCGGCAGCACGCTCGCGGGCAGCAGCCACAGCCGCGGCGGACACGGCTACCGGTACTACCGGCTGATCGCAACGGCAGAAAGCGGCACACCGAAAGTCGACCACGTCCGCTTCTGGCTGAGCGGAACTCGCCACTACCGCAACGCCGATCGGGTCGTACATCTCTACACGTACCTGCTCACCGAAGCGCGCAAAGCGCTCCACGAAATCGCCGAGCCCGGACTGGTCGACACCCAAGCCAGCGCCGATTCCGAACTCGTGGGCCCGTTTCAAGTGCGAATCCCGTTGAGGCTCAACACCACCGACGGTCACACGGTCGTCGACGCGGACGGATTCCCCGTTGACGACGTTATCCAACCGGGAACAGACTTCTACTTGCGTCGCCCGCCGGGCGCGTCGGCGACGACACTGACCGCAACCACCCCGCACAACCTCACCGGGCGAGTGCTGACCGGAGTGGCACTCGAGGGCGCGCAGCACCGGCTGACACCCGTCGCCCTAGCGATACCCACAGAAATGGCCATAGAGTTCGAAATTAGCTGGGATGGCAACTGTTGGGCTGAGATGTTGGAGATGACGGATGAGAGTTGCTGAGAACATCACACAACTGATCGGAAACACGCCGTTGGTCCGGCTGCGCAAGGTCACCGACGGCGCGGTGGCCGACGTTGTCGCCAAGCTGGAGTCCTTCAACCCGGCAGGCAGCGTGAAGGACCGCATCGGGGTGGCCATGATCGACGCGGCCGAGAAAGCGGGCCTGATCAAGCCCGACACGATCATCCTGGAGCCCACCAGCGGGAACACCGGCATCGCGCTGGCGATGGTAGCCGCCGCGCGCGGCTACAAGTGCGTGCTGACCATGCCGGACACGATGAGCTCCGAGCGGCGGATGCTGCTGCGCGCGTACGGTGCCG
>NZ_JBKQQD010000100.1:0-2785 GCF_052144515.1 Mycobacterium sp.
CTACCCACAGTCCGCGCTGCACTCGAACGCGAAACCGCCGAACCTGTCGTGCACAATGACCAGGTGAGCGCAGCCTGATGCTCACCGGACCGCCACCGAAGTTCCACGGAACTCGGGACAACCTCCGGGGCTCGGTAAGTTGAAACTGCGCGAGCGGGAACGGTGGCCGGGGCCGACGTTAGTCTGCGCAACCTCAACAACGAGATCCTGGACAGGCCCTGGCCGCGTCAGTTGGAGAGGGCTGCTGGAACCCCCCATCGCGCTACTGCGGATATGGCGTAAAAGCACAGCCCGCTATGTAGCATCCGCCACATGCCGTTAGCGAACGGTCAGGTATTCGCCGATTACAGGATCCTGCGTCGATTGGGATCAGGCGCGATGGGCGAGGTGTACTTGGCGCAACACCCCCGGTTGCCACGCCAGGATGCGCTCAAGGTGCTGGCGGCGGATGTGTCCGCCGACGCCGACTATCGGGCCCGCTTCAACCGCGAAGCCGATCTCGCCTCGACGCTCTGGCATCCCCACATCGTCGATGTGCACGACCGTGGAGAGGAGGAGGGCCAACTGTGGATCTCGATGGACTACGTCGACGGACTCGACGCGGCCCGGCTCCTAGCCGATCGATATCCGGCTGGAATGCCAGTCGAGGAAGTTGCTCGCATCGTCACGGCGGTCGCCAGTGCGCTGGATTACGCTCACAAACAAGGCCTGCTGCACCGTGACGTCAAACCCGCCAACATCATGATGACCCATCCCGATGATGGGGGTGAGCAGCGAATCCTTCTGACCGACTTCGGAATAGCCCGCAACGTCAACGAGATCAGTGGACTGACAAAGACGAACATGACTTTGGGCACCGTGGCCTACTGTGCACCCGAGCAGTTGCTGGGTGAGGACGTTGATGGCCGTGCTGACCAGTACTCGTTGGCAGCCACTGCCTACCACCTGCTGACCGGTTCTCAATTGTTCCCGAACACCAATCCCGCCGTGGTGATCAGCCGTCATCTCAATGTGCCACCGCCAGAACTAGCTGATACACGACCGGAGCTCGCCAGGCTCGACCCAGTTCTCGCCAAGGCTCTGAGCAAGCAGGCCGAGAATCGCTACCAACGCTGCTCTGACTTCGCGGGAGGCTTAAGCGAACAGATCAACTTGGCCGGTGCGCCGACCCAGGCGGCACCGCGAGCACGTGAGTCCGAGCCCCTAGCGAGCCCAACTGCCAAATCAGGTCTGGCATCTCGGCGTACATGGGTAGTCGTGGGCGGTATCGCCGCGACCCTCATCTTGATTGGGGCTGCCGCCATGGTGTGGCGGCCATTGCAACACAACAGACCTCATGCTGAGACCACCGTCGTCCCTCAACCCGCGACCTCGTCGGTGATAGCCGCGCTGCCACCACAGGCACCGCGACGCGCCGCCGAAACCGATATTAAAACGACGACCGCAGTCGTCAATGGTCAACCCGCCAACGGGTTCCACGAAGTGGCCAACCCGAACGCTGACCTGCCCTTGAATTGTGAGCAAACCTCGCTGGCGGCGGTCACCGCAAACGTCTACTACTGCAACCCCAACTCGGCCAGCGCAGACATCTGCTGGTCGGCGCCCCCGACATCTATGCTGTGCCTGGATAATCCATGGGACAAAGAGCTGCGCCAATTTCCACTCAGTACGCCTTACTTGCGTCCAGTCCAGCATGGCATCGATCCCTGGCCTTATGCTCTTGAGTTGGACGACGGCACCCGATGCCGGGCGGTGACCGGCATGCGTGACATGCAACCCAACGGTGATACCTCCGTACACAACTGCGGGGCGGCCCAGAGCGGTTACGTGGTCCTCATGAGCCGAGATTCCAGCAACCCCATCAACCGGGCCTCACCGATATGGACCGTCAAAGCCGGGCTGCTCGGCTCTGTGGCGCAAATTCACACAGTCACTACAGCGTGGTTCGCCGGAGCTGAATAGCTTTGGGCGCAGGCGAGGAATGCGCTGAGGAGGGTGTAAGGAATGATGGGCCCGGCCCCTATGGGGAAACCGCAGTCATGCCACCCTTTTGATGATTCACCCCAAACGATTGAGCATTTTCAAAGTACGGCTTAAGGTCTTCCGGGTCTAGTCTCGAATTAGACGACATTCGAGAGTCTCAAAACTTGGCTCCGTAATCCCGTGAAACGCGATGGTCCTCGTGGAGGTGTGAATCGCCTATCCTGTGAGAACCGGGGGCCGGGATTGGCGGAGGGTCGGGTGACGGCCATTGCAGCGTGCCGGACGTGTGGCACTGAGCCTCTGCAGCGCTTCTCCGGTGGGGACCACTTGAGGTCTGACGCTTGCCACCATCCGAGTCCCCGTGGTTCGTCAGTCATCGTGGCCTCGATTCAGCTTGCGGATTTGGTGACGAGCATCGACCCGTCGGCTACGGGGACCGTCCTCCGGCGGGGGCCGATTTCGTGACCAGCCCGATCGTGGTCCTGGGATGCCGAGCCACGCCCGCATCAGGCGCGTGCCGTCACATTTCGGGGCTTGTCCGGCGTGCAAGTGTTTGCGTTTTCAACAAAACCGCTAGCATGCCTAACCAGTGGCATTGATCACGAACTGCACGATACGATCGAGCCCGACAACGAGTACTATGCCCCCGACTGCGCCAGACTGGCTGTTGAGTACCACCCAGACGGGCTCACTGCATCCCTACGACGTATTAGCTGCCGACGGCGTCGAGCCAAAGCAGGAGTTTTTGGAGTGATCACTCCATACAAGGGCCGGGAAGTCCGGCCCGGCGATCTGGTGAAGA
>NZ_JBKQQD010000101.1:0-7001 GCF_052144515.1 Mycobacterium sp.
AAGCAGCCGGCGCAGGCGTTGCGCCGGTCGAAGAACCGGGCCCCGCAGCTGCTGCATTCCCGCGCGATCAGGTGCGCTTCGCCGTCGTCGAGCACCAGATAATCAACCAATGGGACCCGCCCGGCCATGAGAACCTCCGTTGTGTGTGTAGGAGACGGTAGCGAATTGCGGCTCGCGGCGACAGATCAGGGGTGTCCGTCGCGCCTCTGGCTGAGCGGCACGGAATTGCCGCCCACACACGATGAAATGCGAACCTCCGGTGGCGCACGGCTGAACCGGTTGGTCGTTCACGGCGAAGTCGGTGCGGGAGACAGACGAAACGCAGGGTCCAGGCGGCGCACCGCGACAGCGAACGTCAGCGCGATGAAGGGTCCGACAGCCGCGTAAACTACTGCGGGGCTAGCCATTTCGGCACTATTCAACAGTTGCGGACTCAGTGCTACGCCCATCGCCACCACGGCGTTGTGCATTCCGATCTCCAAGCTTGCGGCGATGGCTTGTCGCGGGGCGAGATGCATCAGGCGTGGTGCCAGATAGCCGACTGTCAGGCTGCTGGTGCAGAACAACACGACGGCTCCGATCAGCACGCCGAAGTTGTGCCATAGCGTCGTCCCGCCTCGGCTGATCGCCGCGACCGCGACGAGTACCAGCAGCGCTGCGGCGGCTACTTTGACTGGCCTCTGAAGTCGCCGTGCCAGCTCAGGGAAGCGGTGGCGTATCGCGACGCCGATGGCGGTGGGTATGAGCACGAGCCCGAATACCCCGAAGAACTTATCCACCTGAAGGGGGATGAACCGCCCCTCTCCGAGGAACCAGGTCATCGAAAACGCCAATATCGCGGGTAAGGCAACGATCGACAGCGCAGCGTTGATGGCGGTCAACGTGAGATTGAGCGCCAAGTCCCCGCCGACCAGGTGACTGAGTATGTTCGCCATCAGCCCGCCGGGAGTCGCCGACACCAGCATCAGCCCAACCGCCAACTTCGGCTCGAGGTGCAAGGCTTCGGCAATCAACAGGCACAGGGCCGGTAGGAGTAGGGACTGGCAGATCATTGCGACCGCCAAGGGGCGCCGCAGCGTGACGGCCCGCCGGAAGTCAGCGACCGTGAGCGTCAGCCCGAGAGCGAGCATGAACACTACAACGACCAGGGGTAAGTACCGGTTGTCCATAATGCTCCACGGTGTTGTTGCAGAGGTGCCGTCGGTGTCGATCGGCGGAAGGCGGCGGCGCTACGACGAACCGACAGCGTTGGCTCGCCTTCCCGGCAGTATCGCAGTGTATGGATACCGGGTTTCAACAACGTCAAGAAAGGCGGTCCGGTGGGCGCACATTACGTGAACTGCGTCTATATGATCTAGATATTCCCCGTCATACGGGACCGCGGGCGCATGTTCATCATTCAACGGAGGGGCCGCAATCGCGAGCCTCGGGGTTTTTTGTGCGGCGCCACCGCCGCGACCGTTTACGGTGGTGTGGTATTCGAATCGGGGGACGTCGACCAGGAGCAGCACCCATGACGGCCGAGTCCGTGAACTTCAACTATGCCGCTCTGCGGGACCGATGGTACTCGGAGGGCTGGTACTCGTCGAAAACCTGCGTCGACGCCTTCGAGCGCGCTGCGGTCGAACATGCCCAATTGCCGGTCGTTTTCGTGGCAGACGAGACCGAGACCACGGCAACTGTCGGCGAAATTCATGAGGCTGCAAGGCTCGTTGCCGCCGGCATGCAGCGACTGGGTATCCGCGCCGGTGATGCGGTAGCCGTTCAGCTGACCAACCGGCTCGAGTGCGCGATCGCTTATCAGGCGGTACTGCTGTGTGGTGCGGTGCTGGTTCCCATCGTCCACATCTATGGCCCCAAAGAGGTGGAGTTCATCCTCGCGGAGTCACGGGCCCGCCTCCTCATCATGCCCGCCGAGTTCCGGTCGACGTCGTATGTCGAACGGGTGTCGAGCTATCGCCACCTACCCGCGCTTGACGACGTCGTCGTGATCGATGCGGCCGAACCGGGACCGGGGTACCTGCCTTGGCATGAGCTTTCCGGCGACCCGGATCACTATGTCGCTCCCGCGGTGCTATCGGACGATGTGTGCGTGCTGTTGTACACCTCCGGAACGGCATCGGATCCCAAAGGTGTTCAGCATAGCCATAATTCACTACTTGCAGAGCAGGCAACACTCCCCAAGCTACTCGCGGGCGGTCCGGACGACGTGCAGTTGGTGACATTCCCGCCCGGCCACGTCGCGGGACTGAACTCGATACTGAGGCCGCTGATGTCGGGAACCCGATCGGTGTTCCTCGATCACTGGGATCCCGTCCTCGCCGCGGACTTAGTCGCGAGGTTCTCGGTGACGTCCACGTCCGGCGCCCCGTTCCACCTGTCCGGGCTCCTCCAGGTCGAAGGCGTGACGGCGAAATTGGCAACGTTGCGCGAATTCCTGACCGGCGCCGCACCGGTCACCGACGAAGCCGGTCGGCAGGCCGCGGCGTCCGGCGTCACCGCATACCGCTGTTACGGCATGACCGAGCATCCGACGGTTACCGGAGCGCATGCCGACGATCCACCGATGGTGCGTATGGCGACCGACGGCGCGCCGATGGCTGGCTGCGCCGTGCGAATAGTCGGTCCCCACGGAGTCGAGATGCGGGCCGGGTGCGACGGCGAGGTGGTGGTGCAGGGCCCTGACCAATTCATCGGCTATTGCGATCCCGCCCTCAACGCCGACGCGTTCACATCCGACGGTTGGTTCCGAACCGGAGACCTTGGACATCTGGATGGCCATGGCCGGCTGACCGTCACCGACCGCATCAAGGACGTCATCATCCGCGGCGGTGAAACCATTTCGTCGGGTCAGGTCGAGGACGTGCTGCACAGTCACCCCGCGGTCGTCGAAGCGGCGGCGTTGGCCGCGCCGGATCCTCGCTACGGCGAGGTGGTCGCCGCAGTCGTCGTTCTCAAACCCGGTGCCGTACTTGATCTGGCCGGATTGCGGCGCCACTTCGAGTCGTCGGGCCTGGCCCGGCAGAAGACACCGGAGCGTCTTGTCGTCGCCGACTCCCTGCCCCGCACGGCGCTGGGCAAGGTCCGCAAGGCCGACTTGCGCAAAACGCATTTTCAGTAAGCACCCTTCGCTCAGGCGGGACCGTTGCGATATGGTCCGCTCCAGTGCGCTTTGCCTTGGCCCTGGTTTGGCCAAGTGGCCGCCCGCTCAGCAGTGGAAGGCACGTCAGATGGACGCAATCGTCATGGGCTGCCGGGCACATTCAGCCAATTATCGCGGTAGGAATCGCTGGCGTGATCGATGACATGCCACCGGAAACGCGCCCGGCACGCGTTCCGGCCGGCAGCCGAATTCGGTTGAAGCATCACCGAATCGAACTGCCAGACGGGCGAAGGGTCGGCGTTTCGGTGGGCGGCCACGGCGTGCCGCTGGTGTTCTTTCACGGCATCGGCATGAATCGGCAAGTCTACCTTCGGTTGCTGAGCCGGCTTCCGCAGCTCGGATTTGTCGTCGTCGCGCTCGATGCGCCCGGTCATGGCGATACGTTCTTGCCCGCTCGTGGAGCGAGGAGCTTTGCGGCGCGAATGGCGGCAACCAACGAGATACTCGATGCTCTCGGGATTCGCCAGGCACTCCTGGTCGGTCACAGCATGGGCGGGCGCACGGCTGCGGAGCTGGCGGCAAGTCGGCCGGAACGGGCACTCGCAATCGTCCTCATCGACCCTGCGCTGGGCGAGGCTTTCGACGCGTCGCGGGACCGCATCACGTCCCCGGTCGAGGCCACGATCGGACTAGCGGCCGGGATGCTCGACATGGTTCGCGACCGGGTCGGTCTGAGGAGATTCGGCGTTGTACGCCACCTGAGCATGCTTGCCGAACGGTCGCTGACCACGATCGCGCACCCCCGGATGTTTCTTTCCGCCGCCACGGCGATCGCCCAGGCCGACCACAGCGCACACGCACTCGGCCTATTGCGGGACAACGCGATTCCCGTCGCCGTCGTGCACGGCGAGCGCGACATGGTCGTCCCGTTGAGCTCTGCGGTCGATGTCGCCCAGCTGAGCAAGGGGACGCTGGTGACTTTGCCCAAGGCCTACCATTCGTGGGTGTTGCCCAGCCCTTGGACGTTCGTTCAAATCCTGCAACAGCTCGTCGCTCGGGGACTTCTGGGTGCCGAGCTCCGCAGCGAATTGAACGAGGTCAGACGAAACGGCACGAACGCGGCGATATCCGCGCGGTACTTGGTGGAGGGCTCAGCGGTTCTCGACCTCGCGCCGCCCGTCCAGGTCATTGGAAGTGCCTACCCTCGCAACGAGATCTTCTACCACGACTACCGGATCTGGGAACGGATGGAGACGCAGTGATTACCGTTCGGTTCGCGGGCGTCGAAAACGAGGCTTTCATCCCAAAAGAGCCTAGTGCCCGCCGGGGCGCTAGCCTATGCATAGTTTATATAGAACTCCCGCGAAAGCTAGGACTGTGAAACAGCTCTCTGTGCTCGACACGCTGTTTGTCACGATGGACAACGGGCGATTCCCGATGATCGGCACCGGCTTCTTGGTCTTCGATCCTTCGACATCGCCGGAGCCATGGACCCTTTCCCACCTCCGGGCGCACCTGTTGCGACTGCTTCCCGTCATGCCGCCGCTGCGGCGCCGCCTTGTCGAGGTGCCGCTCGGTCTGGCAGCTCCCGTATGGGTAGAGGATCCCGAGTTCAACATCGACGATCACTTGCACGCGCTCGGCGTCCCGGCTCCCGGTGGTGATCAAGAATTGGCCGCGCTCGTCAACGAAATCGGCAGCCTGCCGCTGGATTGGCGACGACCGCTCTGGGACTTGTGGTTCGTCGACGGTCTGGCCGAGGGCAACAAAGCGATCATAATGCGCATCCACCACTGCGCGATCGACGGAATGGGCGGCGTCGAGATGATTTTCCAGATGTTCTCGACCGAACCCGACGTTGAGGTCGTCTCCGTTCCGGAGGATTCCTGGCAGCCGGAGCCGGTGCCGTCGCAAGCCGAGATGCTCTTCCGGTCCGTGCCGTCGCTGATGAGCCGACCATGGCGCACGGTACAGGCTGCGACAGGTCTCGGGGCGAGTATCGCGAGAGGCAGAATCGGCGCGCTCCTGAAAAGCGATGACGCCAAGCCGGATCCAAATGCCAGCGCGCGACTGTTCTCCGGGCCACGTCTGCCGTTCAATGAGATTCCCCACGGAGTCCCGCACAAGTCGACCGCATGGGCCGACATCGCGATGTCGGATGTGAGGAAGATTCGAGAACTTCACGGATGCACCGTCAACGACGTCGCACTGGCGCTTTCAGCGGCGGCGCTGCGCCAATGGCTGATCGACCACGACGCATTGCCGGACGGGCCGATCACCTGTGGTAATCCGGTCAACACCCGCACCGTCGACGACAAGGGCGCCTTTGAGAACAAGTTTGCGATCATTTCGCTGAAACTGCCGGTCGAGGTCGAAGAGTCGATTGAACGCCTCAAGATCATCAACCACGCGACAACGGCCGCCAAGGAATCCGTGAAAAGCTCGGGGACCAACGCCGTCGAGAGCCTTTTCGGGATTCTCGCTCCCGGTTTCACCGAACTCGTGGTTAACGGCCTGATCGCCGGGCTTGGGTCGAAGACGCCCGCTCCCTTCAACACGCTGGTCACCAACGTGCAGGGCCCGCCCATACCGCTGTATTTGGCCGGCGCCAAGCTCGAGCGGATGCATATTCAGATGATGCAGACCAACGGCATGAGCTTGATCATCGCGGTGATGACCTACGCCGGTCGGATGTTCATCACGACCGTTGGGCACCGAGAAAACACCCCCGATATCTGGAGCATCCCCGAGGAGATGCTCAAGGAGGTTAGCCGCCTTCTTAACGCCCCTGCCTCTGCGGAGGGTTAGTCGGATCCGCCACCGAATGCCCGCAGCGTCCATTTGGTTTGGGCTGCTGCGTCAGCACGGCGGAGGGTCGGCCTCCCATTGGGTCAATGTCCAGCCGTCGGTGGGATTTCCGGTCACGACGATGCGGCCCAGGTTCGGCAGCTGCTTGCTGGTCAACAGCGACCGGTCGGGGTTGTGCACGTTCATCAGCACCCAGAGCATGATCGCTCCGCCGTGCGAAAACGCGACCGGGTTGAGTTCGCCGCTGTCGTAGATGTTTTGGACGGCGTCGTCGAACCGCGCTTCGAATTCGTTGCCGTCTATTGAGCCCGGGATGCGTGCGGCGCGGTCACCCTGCAACCAGCGAGTCGGGATGGCCATGAAAGCTCTGGCGTTGGATTCGGGTTGGCCTTCGTACTGGCCGGCCTCGATCTCCCGCAGCCCGGGCAGCACGGTGACGGGTTCGCCCAGTGCTTGCGCCGTCGGCGTCGCCGTTTGCTGAGTGCGGACCATGGTGGAGGCGTAGATGCCGTCGTAGTGGCTGGAGCTCAACGGTCCGGCGGCGAGCGTCGCCTGACACCATCCCTGCGGGGTCAGCTCCGGGCCGGGGGTCGAGGTGTCGATCAGGCCCGACGCGTTGCCCGCCGACTGGGCATGCCGCACCAACGTCAACGTGATGGTGCGGGGACCGGCCGCGTGCGCCGATCCGCAATCGACGCCGATCACCGCGATCAGAACGGCGGCAACCAAACGTCCTAACGTTATGACGATTTCACCGAGGCTCCGCGCGGGCAGGCGCTTGGCAGACACGCGCGAATTCACGCGCGAGAGTCTAGATGATGTGAATAGGGCAACGCGCGCACGATCGAGGTTCGCGGCCACCCGACTCAACCGCGAGGCGCTCCTGTTGTCCAGGCGACCCCATGATCTAGGTTTGCACCTATGACTCCCTACGACGTCGGATTGCTGATCCTGCGGCTGGTACTGGGCGTGACACTGGCCGCCCATGGTTTGAACAAGTTCTTCGGCGGTGGCCGCATCCCCGGGACCGCCCGCTGGTTCGAGAGCATCGGCATGAAGCCCGGGAAGTTTCACGCCACCGTCGCCGCCA
>NZ_JBKQQD010000102.1:0-14029 GCF_052144515.1 Mycobacterium sp.
CACCGAATTCGATAAATTCTGGGACGACTGGCTCGAGGTGAACCGCCGGGCGCAGGACAGCGGCGACTGGGGTGTGATGGCCGACTTCTACGAGCCCGACGCCAGCTACGGATGGTCCTATTCGCCGACCGACCAGTTCATGGCCAACGGCCGCGACGAGATTCGCGAGCTGGCGCTGGGCACCGAAATGCTGGGCTTCCAGGGCTGGATCTACCCGTATCAGACGGTGCTTTTCGATGACCGGTCCGGACAGGCGTTCGGGCTGTGGCGGCAGCTGTCCACCTTCACCTCCCCCAGCGGCGAGCCCTACGAAATCCAGGGACTGGGCGGCAGCTGGTTTCAGTACAGCGGTCGCCGCAGCTGGTCCTGGCAACGCGACATCTTCGATGTCGGAATGGCCACCGCCGCAATGCTCGACATCCTGCGCGACGGCAAGAACTCGCCCGAGCTCGACACCCGGATGGCCGCGATCCGCGGCGGCAAACAGCCGGGCCACTACGGCTCGTGGGCCGAGATGAGCGCGCCGCTCTGGCCGGTGCCCACCGTTCTGAAATGAGGCGCGTCATCCAGTACTCGACGGGCAACGTCGGCCGGCACGCCCTGCGCATGCTGATCGAGCGGGACGACGTCGAATTGGTCGGTCTGCATGCCGCCAGTCCCGACAAGGTCGGACGCGACGCCGCCGAGCTGTGCGGCCTCGGCAAGCCGACCGGCGTGCAGGCCACCGACGATGTCGGCGCGCTTCTCGCGCTGAACGCCGACTGCCTCGTCTACGCCTCGCAGGCCGAAACCCGGCCGAAGGAGGCTCTGGCCGAGATCACCCGCTTTCTACGATCCGGCACCAATGTCGTTGGCACATCGTTCGTGTGGATGGTCGCGCCGGAGCACGCGGCCAGCTGGCTGCGCGAACCGCTGCAGCAGGCCTGCGCCGACGGGGACGCCACCCTCTACATCAACGGAATGGACCCCGGATTTTCCGGGGACACCCTCGCCTATGCGGCGTTGAGCCTCGCCGAGCGCGCCACTTCCGTTACGGTGCAAGAGATCTTCGACTACGGCAGTTACCAGGACGCCGAATTCACCGGCGTGAGTTTCGGCTTCGGCACCACCCCGGATCACACGCCGATCATGTTCCACCCAGGGGTGCTCGCCTCGATGTGGGGCGCGCAGGTGCGCAGCCTCGCCGATGACCTCGGCGTCGAGCTCGACGAGGTGCGCGAGCGATGCGAGAAGTGGGTGACACCCGAGCCGATCGACTGCCCGATGATGCGCGTCGAACCGGGCCACGTCGCCGCCGTCCGATTCGCCGTCGAAGGCCGAAGCAACGACGCGACGGTCATCACCATGGAACACGTCAATCGGCTCACCGAGGCCGCCGCCCCGGACTGGGCGTACCCTCCCGACGGCCGCCCGGGAGCACATCGCGTCGTCGTCGACGGCAGTCCGGGCGTCGAGCTCAACGCTCATGTCGGCGGTCGCATCGACCACAACGAGGGCGGCGTGATCGCCACGGCGGCGCGTGTCGTCAACGCGATCGACGCGGTGTGCCGCGCCCCGAGCGGCATACTGGCCGCCCACGACCTACGACCGCGCGACCTGCTGCGCGGCGTGATGTGGTAGCGCCGCAGCGCAGGGCTGCACCGCGCCGACCCTCCACCGGTGGGCAGGCGCGCGCCGAGCGCAGCCGCCAGGCGGTCATCGACGAGACCGTCCGCTACATCCTGCAGGAGGGATTCGCCCCGCCCAGCATGCGGCAGATCACCGAGCGCGCCGGTTTGACGTGGGGCGTCGTGCAGTACCACTTCGGCGATCTGGACGGCATCTTGATGGCCCTGGTGGACAAGGGGTTTGGCGAACTGCTCGAGACGCTCGACGCGCTGCCCGCCCAGGCCGCGGCGGTCCCGCCCGAGCGGCGACCGGCGTTCGTTGTCGACGCGGTGTGGCGGGCGTTCTCCAGCCCGACGTCTATGGCGGCCCTCGAGATCCTCATCGCGACCCGCGGTGCGCGCACCGCCACCACCAATGCCCACCTGGCCGCTATGACAGCACGGATGACCGAGATCGGTCAGCACCTCGGAGCCGACATGCCGCCGTCGCGCGCGGGCCGCCTGGGCAACCTCATCTGGAGCACCATCCGCGGGTTGGTGGCGGTGCAGATGACCTGGCCGGAACCGTTGGACAGCACCCGCGACCGCCAGATGCTGGTCGACGTCATCACCGCATATCTCGCCGAGCAGACTGGCGATACCCGGGAACACGGAGATAGCAAGGTTGGCTAATGTCTTTGAGGTGGCCGAGTCACTTCCCCGAATGCACCATGTGGCCATCGCCGTGTCGGCGGAGCGGCACGACGAGACGAAGCGGTTCTTCGGCGATCTAGGTTTCACGTTCGCCGAATTCGACCTGCCCGACGTCGGCCTGCACGTGGCACTGGACTGGGACCGCGGTATCGAGCTGCTGACGCCCACCGCCGACGAAGTCGGCAGGGAAAGCGCGGTGGCCAGGTTTCTTGCCCGCCACGGCGACGGCCTCTACTCGGCGGTGCTGCGCGTGGACGACGCCACGGCCGCACAGGACGTGGCCCGCCGCTACGGGTCCGCAACATTGTTTGCGCAGCATCGCGAGGTCGGCGAGTTTTCCCTCGACGAGATCGAGCTCGATGTGTTGGGCATACCCGTGACGGTGCTGGCGACGGATCTGCCATGAGCATCAGTCCCCAGACAGAAGAGTTTTCCGGCGCCGGCGGGATCACCCTGGTTGGCGACGAATGGAACCGCGGCGCCGCTGCGGCCGATGAACCGACGATCCTGATGCTGCACGGCGGCGGCCAGAACCGGTTTTCGTGGAAGAACACCGGCCAGATCCTGGCCGACGATGGATATCACGTCGTCGCGATGGACAGCCGGGGGCACGGTGACAGCGACCGCGCGCCCGGCGCGGACTACGCCGTGGAAACGCTGGCCGCCGACGTGTTGCAGGTCCTGGACGCGATCGGCCGCCACGTGGTGGTGATCGGCGCCAGCATGGGCGGGCTGACCGGCATCCTGGTCGCGGATGCCGCCGGCCCCGAGCGGGTGACCGGCTTGGTCCTGGTCGATGTGGTGCCACGGTACGAGAAGACCGGCAGCGCCCGGATCCGGGACTTCATGCTGACCAACATCCACGGTTTCGGCTCGCTGGAGGAGGCGGCCGATGCCGTCGCCGCATATCTGCCGTACCGCGAGAAGCCACGCAGCCCCGAAGGATTGCGAAAGAATCTGCGGCAGCGCGACGGCCGCTGGTTCTGGCACTGGGATCCGGCCTTCATGACGGCACCGGGTGACGATCCCGAGCTGCGCACCGAAATCTTCGAACAGGCGGCCGTCAACCTGGAGATCCCGATCCTGTTGATCCGCGGCAAGCTCTCCGACGTGGTCAGCCCCGAAGGCGTCCAGCATTTCCTGGCCACTGTGCAGCGCGCGGAGTTCGCCGAACTGTCCAACGCCGGGCATACCGCGGCCGGCGACGACAACGACGCCTTCAGCGGCGTCGTCGTCGACTTCGTCAGGCGCGTGACAGGCGCGTCCTGATGGTGGTGACCCGCTTCGCCCAGCTCCGCCGCGCTCGCGATCGCCACTAGCCCCGATGGTGGCGACCCGCTTCGCCCAGCTCCGCCGCGCTCGCGATCGCCACGAAGGTTAGTTGGCTGGTTTCTCCGCGTGTCCGCCGAACTGCTTGCGCATCGCTGACAGCGCCTTGTTGGCGAAGTCGTCGAGGCTACGCGACGCGAAGCGGGACTGTAGCGCGGTCGTGAGAACCGGTGCGGGAACCCCTTCGTCGATCGCCGCGATCGCGGTCCACCGACCTTCTCCGGAGTCGGAGACGCGTCCGGAGAACTCGTGCAGGTCGGGCGATTGATGCAGCGCGATCGCGGTCAGGTCCAGCAGCCAGGAACCGACGACACTCCCCCGGCGCCACACCTCGGCGACGTCGGCAATGTCGAAGTCGTACTGGTAGCACTCCGGGCTCGCGAGCGGTGCGGTCTCGGCATCTCCTTTTTCCGAGCCCTCTTGGATGCGTTTGCCGATGTCGGCATTGCGCAGGATGTTCAGTCCCTCGGCAAGGGAGGCCATCATGCCGTACTCGATGCCGTTGTGCACCATCTTGACGAAGTGGCCGGCCCCGGAGGGACCGCAGTACAGGTAGCCCTTTTCCGGCTGCGCGATGTCGCCAGACCGGCCCGGGGTGCGCTCCGCCGCGTTCACTCCGGGTGCGATGGTGGCGAAGAGCGGCTCGGCGTGGGCAAAAGACTTCTCGTCGCCGCCGATCATCAGGCAGTACCCGCGCTCGCGGCCCCATACGCCGCCGCTGGTACCGCAGTCCAGAAGATGGATTCCCTTCTCGCCCAGCAGCTTTGAGTGCCTAAGGTCGTCGCGGTAGTACGAGTTGCCGCCGTCGATCACGATGTCGCCGGCCTCGAGTGTGTCGGCCAGACCTTCGATCACCGTCTGGGTGATCGTGCCCGCCGGCACCATCACCCACACGATCCGCGGCGTGGACATCTTCTCGGCCAGCTCGGCCAACGAGTACACCCCAGTCGTTCTTTCCTCACTGGCCAAGGCCTTGACGGCGGTCGTGTCGTGGTCGTACACGACGCACTCATGTCCGCCCGCGACCACGCGGCGCACGATGTTCGCGCCCATCCGCCCGAGGCCGATCATTCCCAGCTGCATCTTGTCCAGTTCTCCTTACTGCGCCGAGCTCGTCGAAAGCCACGGCTCTTGCCAAGTGTGGTGACCACGCAATAACGCATGCGCGGCCTCGGGTCCCCATGACCCGCGTTCGTATTGATGGATCTCGCAGGGCTTGTCCAGCAGCGGCTGCACGATGCGCCACGTCTGTTCAATGCTGTCTTCTCGGGCGAAAAGCTCGTGGTCTCCCGTCAACGCGGCGTGAAACAGCAGTTCGTAAGGCCCCTCCGGTTCACCGAGGTCCGCCGCGAATGAAGAGTCCAGGTGAATGTCATGCCACGAGTCGCCGACACGGGCCGACAACTGCAGACGCATACCCGGCTCGGGATCGATGCGCAGCACAATCTGGTTGGGATCGGCCGGCCGGTGCTCCGGCAGGAAGCCCAACCTGGGCACCCGGTGCAGAAACAGCCGCACCTCGGTGACCCTCTCGGGCAGGCCCTTGCCGGCGCGCAAAAAGATTGGCACCCCGGCCCAGCGCCAGTTGTCGATCTCGGTCCGCAGCGCGATGAAGGTCTCGGTCTGTGAATCCTTTTGCACGCCAGTGGTATCCGTGTAGCCGCGGTACTGGCCTCGCACGCAGCGCTTGGGGTCCAGCGCCGACATGGCGCGGAACACTTCGGCCTTTTTGTCGTTCAGGTCATCGGCACTGCTTCCGACCGGGGGTTCCATCGCGACCAGTGCGAGCACTTGCAGCAGATGGTTTTGCACCACGTCACGCAACGTGCCGACCGCGTCATAGAACTTGCCGCGGTCCTCCACCCCGAAGTTCTCGGCCATGGTGATGTGCAGCTCGGAAACGCTGTGGCGGTCCCACAACGCCGCCAGCGCCTGATTGGCGAACCGCAGGTACTCCAGCTCGACCACGGGCCGCTTGCCCAAGAAATGATCGACACGCATGATCTGGTCTTCATCGAGTACCGCCCGCAATCGGGTGTTGAGTTCGCGGGCGGAGTCCAGGTCGTGGCCGAAGGGCTTTTCCACCGCGACGTGGGCACGCTCCAGCAACCCCGCCTTGCCGAGGTTCTCGACAATCGGCGCGAAGAGGGCCGGCGGCATTTCCAGGTAGAACAGCGGACGGTGGTCCGAACCGATCACCTTGCCCAGCGACTCGTAGAGCTGGCTGTCGGTCACGTCGCCGTGCAGGTAGTCCAAGCGCCCCGCCAGCCGGTCGAACACCGCATCATCGATCCGCTCCCCGGCGTCGTTGATGGCTGCCCGCGCCCGCTCGACCAACTTCTCGACGGGTATATCGTCACTGGCCACACCCAGGATCGGGCAATCCAGCATCTTTCGCGCCTCCAGCCGGTACAAGGCCCGAAACGTCATCTTGCGGGCCAGATCACCGGTAATCCCGAAGATCACCAGCAAGTTTGAGGAACTACCACCGTCGTCGGCCACGACCGAACCTCCCAAAAGTCACCTGATCGGCTCACTTGGAGATGCACTACCCGGGGGCGTTTCAGCTCAACCCTAGACACTGCGGATAGGCCCGACAACCGGAAGCGGGCGTGGGCCCTGAAAGAATGCGAAGGATGCCTGACGTGCTGCATATCGCTCTCTACGCGCTGGCCGGGGTTGCCGCCGTCGAAGCCGGCGCGCTTGTCGTGTTGTGGAGATTGCTCGCGCGCAGCCGCCGGGAGGCCGAAGAGTTACGGCAGCGCAACGACACCCGCCAACGGCTGCTGTCGAGTGGGCGCGAGGCCGTCAAGACGGTGTGGAACACCGCGAACATCATGCGCAAAGAGGGCTTCGGCGCGGCCGTGCGCAGCTCGATCGAGGACCTCGCCGACTGGGCCGAGGTCGAGCGACCCGACCTGGCCCGGGTCACCCCGGACGGCCGGGTGGTGATTCTGTTCTCCGACATCGAGGAGTCCACCGCGCTGAACGAGCGGATCGGCGACCGCGCGTGGGTCAAGCTGATCAGCTCGCACGACAAGCTGGTGCACGGACTCGTGCAGCGCCGGTCCGGACACGTGGTGAAGAGTCAGGGCGACGGATTCATGATCGCCTTTGCTCGCGCCGAGGAGGCGGTGCGGTGCGGTATCGATGTCCAGCACGCGCTGCACAAGGACGCAAAGCGTAAGCGGCACGAGGAAATTCGGGTACGGATCGGCATCCACATGGGCCGCTCGGTGCGCCGCGGCGACGATCTGTTCGGCCGCAACGTCGCAATGGCGGCCCGGGTCGCCGCGCAGGCGGTCGGTGGCGAGGTCCTGGTGAGCCAATCGGTGCGCGACGCGTTGCGCGACTGTCCCGACATCGAATTCGACCAGGGCCGCGACGTCGAGTTGAAGGGCTTTTCCGGCAGCTATCGCTTGTTCGCGGTCGAAGCAGACCCCGATCCCGATTTGGCCTGAAAACTGTCTGCATCGTATTCGGCCAACTTCTGATGCAGCCGGGCCCGGATTTCGTCGGCGGTGTAGGCGCGCCGCTTGCGCTGGTCGCGCACGACCAGAGCACCACCGGCGACCACGCCGGCGACACCGGCCAGGCCGATCCACTTCCAAATGCTGCGCATAATTGACAGGCTATTACCGCCATGGACACCCTTCGCGACAAGGTCGCCGTCATCACCGGGGCGGCCAGCGGCATAGGCCACGCCATCGCCTACGCGCTCGCCGGCCACGGCGCACAGATTGTGGCCGTCGACCGCGATGACGAGGGTATCGGCGCCCTGGCCGACGAGCTGGGTCAAGCCAGTGTGTTGGCGCAGCGTGCCGATGTCTCGGATTCGCAAGCGTTCGAAGACATTCGGAGCGCTGCGCTACAGCGGTTCGGCCGGGTCGATATCGTCGCCAACAACGTCGGCGTGCTCACAAACGGCCTGCCCCAAGACATTCCCGTCACCGAGTGGCAACGCATTCTGGACATCAACCTGATGTCGATAGTGCACAGCAACGCCGCCTTCCTGCCGCTGCTGCTCGAACAGGGCAGCGGGCATCTGGTCAACACCGCCTCGTTCGCTGGGCTTTTCACCTACTCGTACGACCGGCTGCCGTATGCGGCGAGCAAGGCCGCGATCGTACAGATCAGCGAAGGCTTGGCAATTTACCTGCGGCCCAAGAACATCGGCGTCACCCTGCTGTGCCCGGGGCCGGTGCTGACCAATATCGCCGCTGCCGTACCAAGATTCGGCGGCGGGGCACCGCTACGGACCCCCGGCGAGCAATTCGAGTTGCTCGACCCCGGCCCAGTCGGCGAGCTGGTCGCTGAAGGGATCCTGCGCAACCGATTCTTCGTGCCCACTCACCCCCACGTCGTGGACGAATTGCGCCGTCGCATCACGGACTGGGACGCCTACATCGACTACCAGATATCCTGCGAACCGCAATGAGAGGCAAACACCATGACTGACACCCGAACTCAGGGGCTGGACATGCTCAAGAAGATGCTGCCCGGTATCCCGGACGAGGTCACGAGCCTGAGCGACGGTGGCGTCGCCGACGAACTCGGCGAGCTGAGCCTCGACCACGTTTTCGGCGCACTGTGGACGCGCCCCGGCCTGGATCGCCGGTCCCGCAGCCTGGTAACCCTCGGCGCGCTCATCGCGCTGCGAGCCAGCGACGAACTGAAGATCCACTTCCAGATCGGGCTGAACAACGGGCTGACGGTCGAGGAGATCGAAGAGGTGATCTACCACATGACCGGCTACGCCGGTTACCCGGCGGCCGTCAGCGCGCGCAAGCTCGCACGTGAAGTTCTGAAGCCCTGATGCTGACCCTGGACCAAGCGCTCGACGAAACCCGGACCGGCGACCTCTGGCTGTTCCGCGGCGGATCACGGCCCGACCGCGCCATCCAGACCTTGACGAATGCCCCGGTGAACCACGTCGGCATGACGGTGGCCATCGACGACTTGCCGCCGTTGATATGGCATGCCGAGCTGGGCGACAAGCTCGTCGACATGTGGACCGGAACCAACCACCGTGGCGTACAGCTCAACGATCTACGGCAAGCCGTCCTGCAGTGGACGGAGCGCTACCACCAGCGGTGCTGGCTACGCCAGCTGACGCCAGGCACCACCCGCCAACAGGAGAACGCGCTGCTGCGGGTGATCGCGCGAATGGACGGCACGGCGTTCCCCACCACCGCGCGGCTGACCGGCCGGTGGCTGCGCGGCCGGCTGCCGACCATCAACGACTGGGTGAGGGGAATCCCGTTCGTGGACAAGAAAGTTCGCGAGCAGACCCAACGGCGTCGGGAAGAGCACAAGATGAGCCTGGCCACCGCGTACTGCGCGGAGACGGCCGCGATCACCTACGAGGAAATGGGATTGCTCGTCACGGACAAGGAAACGAACTGGTTCGACCCCGGCAAGTTCTGGAGTGGTGACACGCTGCCGCTGGCGCCCGGTTATCAGCTGGGTGGCGAAATCGAGGTGGCCGTCGGTTAGGCGATCTGCACGCTCGTCGTCACCGGAGTGGCGTTTCGGGTCAGATCCAGCACCGGACAGTGCGCGTCAACCGCTTCCTGCAATTCGCGCTAGCGCTCCGGCGTCTCCGGTCCGCTCACCGTGATCACCAGCCGCAGCTCGTTGAATCCTGGGCGGACCGCGTCGTCGAGACCGAAGAAGCCCTGCACGTCGAGATCGCCTTCGGCATGCGCGGTGATTTCGCCGACCTTGATTCCCAGCTTTTCGGCCCAGACGCGCCAGGTGACGACCTGGCAGGACAGCAGCGAGGCCAAGTAGTACTCGACCGGGTTCGGGGCCTTGCCGTCCCCGGCCAGGGGTGGTGGCTCATCGACCTCAACCCGATACTGACCGAGGCTGACCGTGCTGGCCACCGCGTCGTGAGCGGTTGGCCGAGGCCCGGAAGACAACCTGTGCGTTGGATTTGTCAGCGGCGACGGCAGCGCAGTTCGCAGCGATTACGCCGCCTAGATACTTAGTCGAAGTCTTCACCACGGACATGCTAATGAGCCGCTATCACCTGCGGCCCCGATCAGCTCAGCGTGAACTGAACTGCCGTTCCCCGCGAAGTGATATAAACCACAAATCGGCCGGCGATATGGCCTGCGTCATAGGAAGCCATTCACCGGCCGATTTGTTCGGCAGATCAAATTAATTGTCGAATCGAATTGTTACGTATTCGCGATTCCGGGGGGACCAACCGGCGCCGGAGCGGGGGGCGGCGGCAAATCCGGAGCCGGGGCCGGCGCATCGACCAGAACCGCCGGCGGGGGCGGCGGCGGAGCGTCGGGCGGGGGCGGTGCATCGGGCGGGGGCGGTGCATCGGGCGGGGGCGGAAGGCCCGGGCCATCGTCCGGCATCGGCAGGAACATGTGGTGAGTGAATTGTGGCTGGTAGGCGCCACCACCACCGACGTGTACGCCGCCGCCTTCACCACTGGACACCGGTGTTCCGTCGGGCAGCGTCGCCGCCGTGTGGTGGCCATTCCACCCGACCACCAGGGAGTTGGGGGCGCTTCCATATTGGAAACCACGCTGCAGCAAGGCAGCTTCCTCGTTCCCGGTGTTAAAGCGGCTGCCGAAAACCGGTCGCTCAGTAGCTGCATTCGTAACCCATGAAACCAACCCGGAGCAGTCGGTCCCGGCGGGAGAATCTCCACCCACAATATAAGGCATGCCGGAAACCTGATTAACAAGCGCCAGCAACGTCGCAATAGTAATCACGAACGGGGACGCTAGCAATAACATACTTAGAATACCAAAATTTGTGACACGCATCACCATTAAATTGATAAATGGTCTGCGCTATAGCGACAGAATGTCACATAATGGCGAACATATTGAAACGGAACCGACTTTCTTCATAGTTAGATGCGCTCGACCAGGCCGTTGACCTGCGGCTGGGCCCCGGCGGGTACGGTTCAGTCCGTGCCGCTGCGATATGTGGACGCCCACAAGAAGCGAGGTCGCCTGTACCGGGCCAATGTTCGTTTCGGGCGTTCGCGCGCAGGCCAGTTCATCGCGCGCAACATCGCACGTCACACCGACCCCTATTTGTTCCGGCTAACCGGCGGCCGGGTGAATATGGGCGCGATCATCAATGCGCCGCTCGTCACGACCGGAGCGAAGTCGGGCCAGCGGCGGGAGGTGCAGCTCACCTATTTCCACGACGGGCCCGACGTGATCCTGCTGGCGTCGAACTACGGGGGAACCAAGCATCCGCAGTGGTATTACAACCTGAAGGCGCATCCCGAGTGCGAGTTCGGCGGAGAGAGTTTCACCGCCGGCGAGGTCGCCGACTCTGACGAATACGCACGGCTCTACAGGTTGGCCGAGCAGGTCTACGCCGGGTATGCCGATTACCGCGCCAAGACGTCTCCCGTGGGTCGGCAGATCCCGATGTTCCGACTCAAACCGCGCTAGTCGCCGTGGGCTACGGCTGACCCTTGAGAAGGTATGCGTAGGGATCGCTGTCGGGGCCCACGCTCTCGGGCATCGGGTAGTAGGTCTTGATGACTAGGTTTCCGTCCTCGTCCCAAGCGAAAGTTTCTATGCTGTAAGCCATTTGAACGTTCGGCTTCCGGAACTCGACCCACGTTGGGTTAGGCCGGCGTCCATATTCCGTTGTTCCAGAATCCCCAAACACCGGTGGTCGGGTTCCACATCAGCTGAGCCCCAGGCGCCCACGGCGGCTGCGGTGGCTGCGGCGGCGCCCACACCGGCGCGGGGCCCCAGGGTCCCGAACCCACCGCACCACTTTGGCCTGCGGGACCTTGCCAGTCGTGGCAGTGATTCCAGTCCCAGTCGTAGGCTCTGCCCCAGCCCGGGTCCCATTGATCACCTGGACACCAGTGATTGCCGGGCGCGGGGGCCGGGGCCGCCTGAGCCCAGGGCCCACCAACTAGCCCGAAACCGGGCAACGCCAACCCGCTCCCCATCACCACGCTGCCAGACCGCCGAATCCATTGCTTTAGCGTCGCCATCTCCCAAGAATTCCCTTCGATTGGAATCAACTCATCAGTGATTCCAATTCAACACATAGCCGACCTGGATACCCTTTGCGCACATGGCTCGGTGATTGAAGGAGCTACGTGTCACTTCTGGACGTGACTCCCCCGTTGTTGGCGTCAGCGCAGCGGAGCTCGGGAGCATCGGCGCGGATTTGGATGCCGCGCACGCGGCGGCCGCCGTTCTGAACACTGGGCTGCTGGCTGCCGGCGCCGATGAGGTCTCGACGGCGACGGCGGCGCTGTTCACCAAGTACGGCCAGGCCTTTCGGGCGCTCGGCGCGCAGGCCAGCGCGTTTCATGCCCAGTTCGTGCAGGCCTTGAGCGGCGCGGAAGGCGCGTATGTGGCCGCGGAGGCGGCGAACGCCTCGCCGCTGCAGGCCGTAGTGCAGGCGGCGGCGGAGATTCAGTGGTTTTCGCCGTGGAAGACGCTGACAGGGCGCCCACTGGTCGGCAACGGCGCCGATGGCAAGGCAGGTACCGGGCAGGCCGGCGGGAACGCCGGCTGGTTTTTCGGCGATGGCGGCAATGGTGGGTCGAGTGGCGATGGGCAGGCCGGCGGCAACGGTGGTCACGCTGGGCTGATCGCGGGTAACGGCGGTAACGGCGGAACCGGTAGGGCCGGCGGGGCTGGAGGTGGTGCGGGTCTGATGGGTTCGGGTGGCAACGGCGGTGCCGGCGGACTCAACGCAGCTGGTGGGGCCGGAGGCAGGGCCGGGCGGTTGTTTGGCAACTTCGGGGCCGGCGGGCAATCTGAGACCCCCCTGGCGACCGGAGGGGTGTCGATGCAGATGTACCAAAACACCCTGCCGGTGGTGGATGTCTCGGTGAACGGCGGACCGAGTGTGCCCGTTGCGGTGGACACCGGATCCACGGGTCTTGTTATCCCACTCAGAGAGATCGGGCTGTACAACCTCGGCCTGCCCACCGGCATTGGCACGGGCGCTTACGGCGGAGGGCTGACGTACTACTACTTCACGTTCGACACGACGGTGAACTTCGGGAATGGCGTCGTCTCCTCGACCCCGGTTGACGTCGTCTTCTTCGGATTCCCGGAATCTTTTCGCCTCTTTGCCGGCGGCGACGGTGCAGCCGGCATCATGGGTATCGGGGTCAACGCGGGGGGCCCGGGTCCAACTTCACCCGTCACGGGATTGCCGGGAAACCTCAGTCAGGGCGTCCTCATCAACCAACCGCAGGGCTACCTGCAGTTCGGCCCCAACCCGCTACCCGCCGTCACCTCTACTTCCGGAGCGCCGGTCAGCGATCTGTACGTACAGATCAATGGCGGGCAATTCCACGGCGTTCCCGGCACGTTCATCGATTCCCGCGGTGTGTACGGGAGCATCCCGTCAGGCCTGGTCGGGGGCGGCTACAGTGTGCCGGCGGGCACACACATTACGGTCGACAACAGCGACGGTCACCTTCTATTCGTGGGACCCGATGAACACCGGGTTTGAGCCTTACTCACAGGGACCCGTGTATATCGATTACAGCCCCAGCGGTACCGGGACGACAGTCTTTGATTACTCCCCGACGTGACGTGGCCCCACTTCCAGTTGGCGCGTTCAGGCGCGGCGGGCTGCTTCTTGGACGAGTTGCACCCGCGAGCTCAGGCCCAGTTTGGTGTAGACGTGGGTGAGGTGGGTTTGCACGGTGCGCGGTGAGACGAACAGCCGGGTGGCGATGTCCTTATTGCCGAGCCCCTCACTGACCAGTCGCACTACGTCGCGCTCGGTAGGGGTGAGCGATGCCCACCCGCTGGTGGGTCGTTTGCGTTCGCCCCGGCCGCGCTGGGCGTAGGCGATCGCCTCCTCGGTGGACAGGGCCGCGCCCTCAGCCCACCCGGAGTCAAAGTCCTTCTCACCCATCGCATCTCGTAGCGCCGCCACCGAGGCTTGGTAGCCGGTGTCATAGATCTTGAATCTCGCCGAGCCCATACGTTGCCGAATGCCATGTGCCGCGCCGAAAAGCCGGGCGGCTTCGCGGTGACTGCCGTCCTCGCCAGCAAGAGTCGCGAGGCACTCGAGGATGTCGGGGATGAGCAGGTACGCCTCGAGATCGGCACAGCGCGTCAGCGCGTCGTGGGCATCGCGCTCAGCCTGGTCTGGTTCCCCCTGCGCGATCGCCACGCGGGCGCGCGTGGTCAGCACGAACGCCGAGTACCAGCCCGTTGTGGTCGAGACCGCCTCGTCGGCCCAGCGACGGGCGGCGGCGAGATCCCCGTCTGCCAGCGCGGCCTCTACGTTCCAGACGCGCTGCACTGCCGCCACCGCACCACTCACGACACTCATGTGCTCGCGGGCGGCCTCGCGCGCCTCGTGCACCGCTGCACTATCGCCGGTGGCCAGGGCCGCGAATCCCAACACCATGTGCCCGA
>NZ_JBKQQD010000103.1:0-15147 GCF_052144515.1 Mycobacterium sp.
TGAACCAACAGCGCAGCAACGCAATACAACACCGGTGCCGCCGTAACCGGAAAAGGCTCCAGCACAGCCGCAATGACCCGCGGAATCACATGCAGGTATCCCGCATACGGCTCCACAAACGCCGCCAAACCACGGTTATGCGCCTGCGAGAGAAAAACCTGACCATCTTCGTGGTGGAGGGCCGCATAACGAAGCCGCGGACCGGCACGCAAGAACAGCAGGCAAGCACCTAACCCCGCAACGGTGAAAGGAAACGAGATTCGATTCTTCCGTGGCGCCTCTGCTGACTTCACTGAGTCTCCGTGTACCGCTTTACTGTGTCGGCGTACCAAGCCCATGCAATCCCAACCGCCACCCCGGGTATGGAGCCGGCCACGAACCCGGTAGCGCTGCGGCCCTACGACCTTACCTAAGGGCTCACAACGTCGTGGCACAAATCGCCCACCAGCACCTGATCACCTGCGCCGTTCAATCCTGTGGCAAAGCAGGGAGCCAAACACCCACCGCTCAGAGGCTTTGTAAGATTTTTTGATACCGGGTCGATGCCGGAGGCGTTGCCGATAGACTGCCGGGCGGCTGAGCCGAGAGCCGTGCTTCGGCAACTGTTTCCGGCCGACCGGAGGAGAAGGCAGTGAACCGACCGCCCGAGGTGCTACGGAGTGCAGTATCGGCGGTCCGGGCTTGGTTCCCCATGCTAGCCAGCCAGTCGGAGCGCAACGTCCTGCTCGGCACCGTCCTGGTGGCGTCGGCGATTTCGGCTGCGACGGGCTTCGTGTTGACCCAGTACTACTCGATTGACGTGCTGTCGTCCCTGGTTTCCGTCCCCGAGGACTGCTTCCTCGATTGGGGCGCGCAGATCGGCCGGCACTGCTTCAGCGACTACGGATGGTCGCTTGGCCTGGGGATGGAGCCAAATCCCTGGGGCCAGCCCTATCCGCTGCTGCTGCCGTGGTACAACTACCAGCCGCAGGCGAATGGCTACCCCGCAGCGGCGATATTGACGCCGACATTGTTTGGGCTTTTCGGCAGATGGTTGCATGCGCCGCAACTGGGGCTATTGGCCTATGTACTCGTTTTGACGGTCGCCTGCCTTATTCCCGCCATCTGGGCGGCGCGCGGCGCTCGCGGTCTCGAACGGGTGGTGGTGTTTGTGGCGCTGGGCGCGGCAGCCATTCCGGCGTGGATGACAATCGACCGGGGCAATTCGGTGGGGTTCGTCGTGCCGATCTTACTGGTCTTTTTGGTGGCCCTGCGCCGTCGGCGGTGGGGGCTGGTAGCGATCATGGTGGTCCTGGCTGCACTAGTGAAACCGCAATTCGCCGTGCTGGGTGTCGCGTTGCTCGCGGCCAGGCAATGGCGGTTAAGTGGCCTCGCGGTGGTCGGGGTGTTGATCTCCAATCTCGCCGCCTACCTCCTATGGCCGCGGGACTTCCCGAAAACGATTGCCCAGTCGGGGCGTAATATGCTCGAGTTCGGTTCGTTGGTATCGAGCTCGTCGTTCCAATCCCGGGCAGATGTCTACAACGTGGCCTTCGGAAAGGGACTCCTCTTAATCCCTGATGCCATCAAGACCCGCGCAACCGGCGGGATACCTGACGGCTTCCTAGCCGGTCCGCGATCGATGATCGGCTCTATCGTGCTGGTTGTCGTGGTCGTATCCATTCTGGTTCTTGGGCGGCGTATTCCGCCTGTCATGGCGGGCATCGCGTTGCTGGCCACCGCCTCGCTCTTTCCGGCCGTGAGCGCCCGCTACTACCTCGTATTCGTGTTACCGGTCGCTGCGCTGCTGGCGCGGGACCCGGACGGGGGGCCTGGATCCGGGCTTTTCGACCGGCTCGAAACTATCGGCGGTCGCCGTCGGGCGGTCGGCTTCTGCGTGAGTCTGGCTGCGGCGCTGACCATCGCCCAGATCGCGCTGCCGGGCGCACCACCGATTTACGCGCCGATAGCGGGGCAGATGGGGGCTGTCGGCATAATCGGCCACAGAATGCTGGCCGTCACTACGGTGGGCTTGGCGCCGCTCCTGTGGCTGATTGCCTGCGCGGTAATTATTATCTCCTACGCGCGCAAGCCAGCCCCCGCACCGCCTAGTGACCGGCGGCCGGATCAAGAGGACCGCGAGAATACTGTGAACCACGGCCCGTCGGACCCCGCCGGGCCAACGACAGGGTCCTAGCCCACGTCTTCGGGTCTGATCGCGTATGGCTGCGCGGAGGACGCACGCCAGGGGTTACGCTACGCCGGCGCGTCGGCGTAGCTCATTGCGCTGTCATGAAGTAATAGGTGTACGGCGGAAATGCCTGAGGGACCACCGTGCCCTGCACATCGGCGAAGACGTCACGCACCAACGCCTCGTAACCAGCGGGCGATCGCACATGCCGACCACGATCGAGACCGATGAGAAGTCGCGCGATGGGGTTCTGCCGCTCCGTGAAGACGTTGTCCAGGGTGATCACGCGCCCACCGGGGCGAACTACTTGTCGCAGCAGCGTGAACAATTCGCTGGCCTGGGCATCGTCCATGTGGTGCAGTACGGCCGAAACGATGGCGATGTCGACCGGGGCGAGCAAGCGCGCCTCCGCCGGGCCGAAGAGGCCGACATGAAAGGTTCCGCGGTCGCCATAGGACTTGCGGGCCCTTGCCACGTAAGCGGCGTTGGGCTCCCAACCGAAGTACTCAACGTCCGGCAGGTGCGCGAGCAGATGCGCCGGTCCGCAGCCTATGTCCAGGACGCGATCCCCCGGCTGGGCACGCACGAAACGCTGCGCAAAGTCGCGCCGCCGTTTGTCCGCACCCATTAGACGCTGCAGGGTTCCGTATAGTTTTGGATCCTTCAGGGCCGAATAAAGGCCGTGTTTGCGTTCCGACGCCATTGCTCAATCCTTGCGGCAGACGGCAAGGCAGCTCGTGCCGAATGGAATGGTGCCACCCGTCTCAATTCGCTTCGCCTCGATATCCAGCAATCGATCCATGATGTGAGCTATCCGGCCTTCCGGTAGATGCTCGGAGGCTTGCAACTCGGTGTCTGTCGGTTGCCGCAGACCCAGCAGACTGGGCAGTGTCCTGAGTAGAAGTACGACTGGCGGCAGGGGGGCAAACATGTATGTGGCATATTCCGGCTGGAACCCGCTGCCGGTCACCGCGCGCGTCAGGCTTCGCAGCGTGTAGCGGCGAAAATGGCCGGCCGCGACATCATCGGCAGAGTGCAGGAAGGCGTAGGCGGGCACGGTAAGAAAAAGCAGGCCTCCTGGCCGCAGCAGCGCATGCACGCGCTGCAAGGCATCAGCCTCGTCCTCGATATGCTCCAGCACGTCGAACATGCCGGCGGCGCCGACGCTACCGGGAGCCATGCCGACATCCTCCAGCCGGGCACAGATCACCGGATCAACGCCGCGCGCCCGTGCCGCGAGGGCGCCGTCGATGCCAGGTTCCAGTAGGGCGCAACCAATTCCCTCCTCTATCAGCCCCTTTGAGACGTACCCGTTTCCACCACCGATATCCAGGAGCGCGCCCTGCGGCGCGAAGCAGCGAACGACACTTGCAATGCAACGGTTCCGGTGGCGGAACCAGAACGAGCGATCCTCGACCTGCAGGCAGGCCGCGTTACCGTGCTCGGGATAGGACACCGGGGCCTGCTGACGCGAAAACCAGATGCCGTCCGCGCGGCGCTCAAGGCCTGGGGCCAGGCTGGACAGGTCAAACGTCATGTGCGTTGTATCACCGGCCATGTCGGGTCCGATAGAAATCCAGCACCAGACCGGCCACCTCGTCTACCTCCTGGTCGGTGAGGTCGAAATACATTGGCAGCCTCACCAATCGCGCGCTGACTTCTTCCGTTATCGGCAAGGGCGTCTGCGGCACGCCGAGCGATTGCGCGAAGGGCGACGAATGCAGCGGCACGTAATGGAATACGGCGAGGACGCCGGCCGCGCCCAGATGCTCGATGAGCGCAGTGCGCTCCTCGATGTCGGCAGTCAACAGATAAAACATGTGGTAATTGCTGCTGCAGTGCTGCGGCACCACCGGAAGCCGAATAAGGCCGCGCTCCGCCAGTGGTGCCAGCATCGCGACGTAACGGTCGAATATCTCGCCACGACGCCTGGTTATCTTTTCCATGTTCTCGATCTGGCCCACCAGGAATGCGGCGAGCATGTCGGAGAGGACGTATGACGAGCCCACATCCACCCAGGTGTATTTGTCAACCTGGCCGCGCATGAACTGGCTACGGTTGGTGCCCTTTTCACGCAGGATTTCGGCACGGCCCTGCAGGTCCGGATCGTTGATGACGAGTGCGCCGCCCTCGCCGCAGGAAAAATTCTTGGTTTCGTGAAAGCTGTAGCAGCCCAGCTGACCGATCGTGCCCAGCCACCGATCCTTGTACCGGGCGTGCGCGCCTTGGGCCGCATCCTCTACAACCAACAGGTTATGCCGGTCGGCAATGTCCATGATTGCGTCCATCTCGCAAGCCACCCCGGCGTAGTGGATCGGAAATATGGCGCGCGTGCGCGGAGTGATTGCCTGCTCGATCAGGCGCTCGTCGATGTTCAGCGTATCTGGCCTGACATCCACGAACACGGGCTTTGCACCCCGGAGCACAAACGCGTTGGCGGTCGAAACGAACGTGTAGGAGGGCACGATCACCTCGTCACCCGGCTGCAGATCGCAGAGCAGCGCGGCCATTTCGAGCGCGGCCGTGCAGGATGTGGTCAGCAACACCCGCTCCGCACCAAAGCTTTTCTCCAGCATGGCCTCGGCGCGCCTGGTGAAGGGCCCGTCGCCGCTGGCATGCCCGCCGGCGAGGGCCTGGCTGACGTAGGTCAGCTCCGACCCGACGATGGCAGGTTTGTTGAACGGGATGCGGATGGTCACCAGCTAATTCTTACGCAATCCCATCAGCGGTCCTGCCAAACGCACGAAATATCGATACTTTCGCGTCAGTAATGCCATCAGCGGCGGCCACCTAGGCCCCGCGGGCCTGAATGGGCCCAGCGACGGACACCCTCTGACCGGCAAAGGCCCACGGAGCGATCGGATCAAAGCAATAAAGGATGGCATAGCAGGCAAGACACCGTCGCGAGATGTGCAATCGGTCGCGGCTATGGCAAAGGTGGGACCGCGGTTTGCAACTTGGCTGGACAGGATGCCGACGGTGAAGATGGTTGTGATCGCGCCTCGCTGCCCCTGATTCTCAAGCGTGTGAGCGCGCGGCCATGCGGATCAGTCTAACCGCATGGCCGCCTCCCATCCGCCTACAAGACTCCATCGAGGCGAATGGTTGCGACCCAGAAAAACCTGTTCCAGCCTCGCGGGCGCCTTCAGCGCATAGGCGACAAGTGTCCGCGCAGGCGACCGCGTGAACTTTGTCTCCGCCACCGAGGGTCGCGACGAGAGCAACTCGCCTCTTTTCCCGAAGGTCTCGAGGAACCTGCACCAGAAGAGGCTGCCCATGTCATGGACATGTCCTGGATAGGTGATGTCAATCAAAGGGATTAAACGTGCCAAGGGCACGATGCATGGAGTGCGGGCATACATGTACGCGCCCCTGCCTGCACGGTCGAGGACTTGGTGAATCGCGGTATACGCGTCAGGTATGTGTTCGAAGATGGCACTGGCAAGGATCAGGTCATGCCCGCCTTCCACAGTTGAGATGTCCCGGTGCCCATCGATGGTGATATCACCCCGTCCTGGATCCAGCGGGTCAGAGTAGTCGACCAAATCAATCTTGATCGGCACGGAGTTTCCGTGCGACTGCAGCAATTTCGCTATCGCAACCGCAAGCGAACCGTCGCCGCCGCCGAAATCGAGAATGCGCAGCACCGTTGACCCACGCAGGTTGGGTATGGCGCGCAGCACGTGGCGCGCCACGCGAAATGGGTCGTCGAGCGTATTGTGCTCGGAGGCATCATCCGAGTAGTACTCGGCATAGTAGGCATCTAGGATTTCGGGCTTCGGCATATGCGAGGCGGAAGCCGCCCCGCATATTGCGCATTCCAGCATTTCGATGTCAGGCGCGCGCTGAATGCGGTATACAGGCCGGCGCGGCTGCGACGAGTGGCAGACGGGACACATTTCGCGCGCGTCTTCGATATCTAGGGCGCCAAGCCGCTTGCCCCGGTGGAACCGTGTCGCCTGGACCATTGGTTATCCTCCCGACTGGACGTCGAACGGCGGGGTGGTAGAGATAACTAGCCTCACACGCGAAGGCGATCAAGGTACCGCAATCGACGACAACCGGCGTGGAGCCCGGCCTCTCGCTAGCCAACCATGTCGACAGCGTAATCTCTGCCCCATCCAAATTCCTTCCGCCGCCCTTGTTCCCAACCTCCGGACCGATTTCCCCGAACCTACCTCCCGCCTTGCCAACTGCCAGTGCCTTGACATAGGACATACTCGTGAGCGCTAGAGAGGGCCGGTACGTCGAGCGGTTCCGCGCCAATGAGATCCTTACCGCACCCCGTCCACGTCGGGCGGAAGTCACGGCTTTGAATATCGAAGAACCGGTAAAGGTAACCGGCACTGTGGCCGTATGGCGGAACCATGCCATTGAGCCGCTTCAACCGCTGCTCGTTCCGTTCCTTCAGATGGCTGGCCTCGACCTTGAGCTTGTACTTGGAGGGTACGACGATACCCTCGCCCTCCCGCCCAGCGGCGACGCATTGCTCGACATCGTCTGGTTCGACCTCGACCGTCTGGCGCTCGGGGACGACGAGGCGCGGGACTGGTTTGTGAGTCGGGTCGCTCGGTGCGCAGCGTCCGCTGGCGGCCCAGTGGTAGTGGTCCCCATCTCGGAGCGGCGTGCCCACACTTCAGCGACAGTCGAACGGCTCCAGGAATTGCATGGCGTCCGCTGCGCCGACCCCTGGACCGTTTGCGACGAGATGGGCGTTGGCCTTCTCGACGAACGAACCGCCGCCCTCACAGGCACTCGCGTCTCCCGGGACGCGCAAGTTCAACTGGCACGTGCGCTTGGCGCACGATGGTTGCCTGCGGCCGTGCTCGCTCCCAGCAAGATGCTGGCGATCGACCTGGACGAGACGCTACACCGAGGTGTGCTCGGCGAAGATGGCGTCGAGGGCGTCTCCGTTACGCCCGCGCACGCCAGGCTCCACGCCTATCTGAAGGAGCTCGCGGCGGGCGGCTTGCTACTGGCCCTCGTGTCGCGGAACGAGCCCGAAGACGTCGAACGCCTCTTCACCGCGAGGCGGGCGGACTACGGTTTGGCTCTCGACGATTTCGTCGCCGTCCAGGTTTCTTGGGGTTCTAAAGCCGATGCGGTGCGTCGCGCCGCTTCCGCGGCCAGGATTGCTGAGGACGCGGTTGTATTCGTCGACGACAACGCAGGGGAACTCCTCACCGTCGGGCTCCAGTGCCCCGGCGTTGCGCTTATCCATGCGCGAGCCGACGCGGATCGGACAATTGATGCGCTGCGTTGGCAACCCGGTCTTTGGCGTTGGACGAGTGACGACGTCGCCAGTATCCGTGCTGGCGACCTCGCTGCGAATGCCGCCCGGGAGCGACTGCTCGTCGAAGCCGCAGATTTCGATCAGTACCTGCAGGAGCTTGGGGTTCGAGCCGAGATCGGCGTGGACAGGGTGGAGCAATTGACCCGGCTCGCCGACTTAAGCGCCAAGACGAACCAGTTCAACCTGTCGGTTGCCCGACTTGGTGAGGCCGAGCTGCAGTCGGCGATGCGGGACGAGGTCGCGAATGTGGTGTCGATAGCTCTCTCCGACCGCCTGTCGGACTCTGGCATCATCGCTCTGCTCGCCGTCCGGCAAGAAAGCGGGCGACTTCACGTCAACGAGCTCGCGATTAGCTGCCGAGCGATGGGCCGCGGACTTGAATCCTTGCTGATCAGCGAAGCATTCCGCGCGCTTCCCTGCTGGGATGACGTGCGCGAGGTTTGCTTCACTGTGCGTGGGACGGAGCGAAACCTCCCGGCTCGTCGGTGGCTTGGAGAGATTGCCGGCATCGGGGATGACGGCGTTGCCGGCGGAGAGGTCGTCGTCGATCGGGCCCGATTCGATGAGATTAAGGTGCCCGGCCTGGTGGCCATCTCGGTGCTCGGGCCCGACGCGCGTCCAAGCTAGGCTCGTCTGCATGCCAGCATCGGAAGAGGTCAGCCGCGTCGTCACCGCAGTCGTCGCGCGGATCCTTCAGATCTCCCCCGAGGAAGTGGCCCGAGTTCGCCGTGGTGAGCACGAGGCCTGGAACTCGCTGAAGCAGATCGAGATCGTCTTGCAAGTCGAGGAGGAGTTCGAGGTGCAATTTGAGGAAGACGATATCGCCGCGTTATCGGACGTCAAGTCGATCGTCGCAGCGGTCGACCGGGTCCGTGGCCATTAAGGCTGGACCGGAGGGGTTGGGTTACCGCCTCCGGCCGGTCGAGCGGCGGGACGCCGCGAAGATCCTTGAGCTCCGCACAGATCCGGAGCTCGGCCGGTTTCTCAACCCCACTGTTGGGGGGGTGGAGACGCAAGAAGTCTGGATTGAGGCGCAACGTGCTCGTGCAGGTGATTATTACTTTGTGGTCGAGATGCTTAGCGGCCATTGGGAGGGGGTTATCGGCCTCTATGGGATCGAGGACGCGAGCGGGGTATGGGGACGTTGGATTCTCCGACGTGGCTCACTAGCCGCGTCTGCCTCTGTGCTGCTGCTATTTGGCTTCGGATTTGACCAACTGAAGCTCCGGCGGATTTGCTGCGAGACGTATGAGGAGCATGTCGCAGCCATCAGCTTCCACGACTCGTGCAAATATACGAGCCGTTCTGAGCTAATCGACACGGCAGGGCGCCGCTGTGTCGAGTACTCCCTTGACATCGCCGATTGGCCGGAGTTTCGAGAGTCTCTGGCTCCGGCTGCCGAGCGAGTCGCCCGTCGTGGCGCGCGCTTGTGATTCCGATCGGCCGCTTTCATCACATCGGCGTCGCGACCGAGTCGGTGGCCCGAGACGAGGCTGTCTACGCGCAGCTTGGCTACCAACGCGAAGGCGAGGAGTTCGTGGATCCGGGCCAGGGGGTCCGCGGTCTATTCCTCGTGGGCCCCGGCCCACGCCTCGAGTTGCTTGAGCCCCACGCGGGGAGCACCACGCTCGAGCCGTGGCTCCGCGCAGGCAGCCGCCTTTATCACCAGGCCTACGAGGTCCACGACCTAAGCGCCTCGCTCGATTCGGCGCGAAAAGAGCTGCGAGCACACATCATTCGTGCGCCAATGCCGGCACCGGCGTTCGGCGGGCGTCCGGTGTCGTTTCTTATACTTCGCAACCGGTCAATAATTGAGCTCATTCAGGCGGACGTGCAGTGAAGTGTCGAACAGGGACGACATGAGACACGGAATCTGGTCTCGACTACTCCGATAGCATCGAACGAACGGATATTCAACCTTCCTATGGGAACGAAGCAGGTCGCCAGATATAGCTGGTGCAAGCTGATGCCCTGAAAGGCGAGTGTCAGTTTTGGCCGTCAGCACCATCACATGCCACGGTCTCGCTCACCAGATAGGTCGGCCGGTCCATCGTGCGGAAGTGCATGCGAGCCAGGTACTCGCCGATGATTCCAAGCGCAAAAAGCTGCGCCCCGGAGAAGATCGCGATTATGGAGGCTAAGAAGGCGAAACCCGGCACCTCACTGCCGTTGATCAAAAAGTTGGCGCCGACCCAAACAAAAATAGCGACGCCGAACAACACCAGGGCGAACCCTATAAGGCTGGCAATCTGTAGCGGTAGCGTGCTGAAGCCAGTCATCAGGTCAATCGCGTGGCGAATGAGGCGAGAGATCGAATAGCCACTGACGCCGGCCGCACGCGGCGCGTGCCGCACCTTGATCGTGGTGAAGCGAGTCGTCGTCCAGGTAAGCAATACGTCGATGAAGACGGTGGGACTGCGATAGTCGCAGAAACCATCTCGCAAGCGGGTGCGGAAAGCACGGAATGCGCTCACACTGCGCGCCGTCTCGGCGCCCATGGCGCTGGCCAACGCCAACTTCGTCAGGCGCGAGGCGAGGTCGCGCAGGAACCCATGCTGCTCAGTCTGCGGTGCTCCATACACGACATCGACATCCGGCCCAAGCGCCGCCAGGAGTGACGCTATCTCACTCACCGGATGCTGCAGGTCGTCATCCATCGTGATTATCACGTCGTAGCGCGCGGCGCGGATGCCGCAGAGCAGGGCATTGTGCTGGCCGTAGTTGCGGCTCATGCGGATGCCGCGTACGCGCTGGTCCGCCGCAGCCAGTTCGGTGATGATCGACCATGACTCGTCACCGCCGCAATCCTCCACGAAGATGATTTCGTACGTCGGAGCGATCTGCCCCATCGCAACGCTCAACTGGCGATGCAACTCACGCAGCGTCAGTGCTGCGCGATAAACGGGTATGACAACACTCACGGTCTGCACGGTGCCTCCCCGGTCGCAATTTGCAGTCTGTCCATACGCCCCTTCAACAGATGCCTCCAGGCCACAACGGCGAGCACAAACCTACCGGGCCGAGCGCTACGGAGGCGGTCGGCAAAGTCCGGGGACGCGACGAAATCCTTGCGAATACCGCTCCCCCTTGGTGTTGAACCCGCTACCACAACTGCTCGTTCATCCGCAGACCCTCGGCGCCGGGCGAAATATGCGTACCGTAGCCTCCCTATTCTTTCGCCAGATGACAGTAGGAGAGCATGCGCCCCCAGCAGCCGCCCCGGAGCTTAATTGAACTCCCCGCCATATCGACTCGAATTCGGAATCTTCGCTCAAGCGGCCGACAAAGCAGTCGGCTTGCGCACGAAAGGCGAACGCCACTCGCGTCGCAGGGTTGCCCAGCCTGACGAGGCTCCGATCCGATGTGGCCAGCCTGGCATCACGTTCCTAGAGGGCACGCGGTGGTGGCCCAAGTGATATGACAACGGCACCAGGATGCTCGGTCCCCTTTCAGGCTCGGTCGGCCCATCAGTCCGGCAACGAGCCCGCGCGACCAGAACCGGGTGCCGTCGATCTCACCGCCATTGGCGATCGCGCCATACGTCAGTGCTGGGGCGCGGACAGCCGTCACTACGTTCGCGGCCGGCATTTCAGCGTCCGGCAACGCATTTATCACTTCGCATGGCAGCCGGCAAACCTCGCAAGTACAGCGTGCGGGATCCACCAGACAGCTCGGCGACGACCTTGGATACCGCACAGTCGACGACCGCATTCACCATGTATGAACTGCGCTCCTGAATTAGGCTGGCTCGGTCGGCGCAGGGTTCGGGGAGGAGGGGAATATTTCTGACCTGAAAGCCGAAGTTCAGCCCGCCGAACGGGCCGCCGGCGACGTCCGCCGATTCGACATCCAAGGACTTCGAGCAGTCGCGGTCCTGCTGGTTGTGGCGTTCCATGCCGGTCTGCCGGTGCCGGGCGGGTTCGTCGGTGTTGACGTCTTCTTCGTGATCTCCGGTTTCGTGATAACCGCCATGATCCAGCGTGAACGGTCATCAACCGGACGCTTCAGGTTCGGCCGGTTCTACCTGCGGCGTTTCAAACGGCTGACCCCCGCTCTAGCGCTGATGGTTGCCGTGACGACGGTCCTGGCTTTCTGCCTATTGTCTCCGTTCGGCGCACAACAGCAGACAGCGCAAACGGGCCTCGGCGCAATGCTGCTAGCAGCCAATTTCGTGATCGCTATGAACACAGGCGATTACTTTGCCCCACCGGCGGAATCAAACCCTCTCCTTCATACCTGGTCGCTGTCGGTTGAAGAGCAGTTCTATTTGATTTTCCCCGCGGTTTTGCTGCTCGGTTGGGTGCTTTCCCGGCCGGGGCGACGGATCCCATGGATACGCGCGCGATCGATCCCGTGGATAACGGTCCTCGTCGGCACTATTGCCCTCATATCGTTCTGGCTGGCCATGGTCCGAGATCACGCATTCGTTCGGACCCCGCTATGGGCCTTGCACGATCTGTTTGGTCGGTGGTGGGACTTCGCGGTCAGCTGGAGCCTCGGGTTCTACAGCCCATTTGTCCGGTCGTGGGAGTTTGCAGTGGGCGCACTTCTTGCCCTTGCCACTACGAATCGCTGCCTTCGCTCCGACAAGCACGCCCACGTCCTCGCATGGCTCGGGGTAGTGCTACTTGCCGGGTCGGCCTGGCTGATCAACAACACCACGCCCTTCCCCGGTCCTTGGACACTGCTTCCGGTAGGGGGAACTCTATTCCTGATTGCAGCGGGCACCCATCACACCACCTGGGTAAACCGTGCCCTGGCGCTTCCAGCCATCGTCAAGATCGGCGACTGGTCCTACTCGATCTACTTGTGGCATTGGCCGCTAAAGGTGTTCGCCGCCGCCCTATGGCCGGAGGCCCGGTACGCAGGCACCCTCGCGGCAGTACTGTCTATCCTGCCCGCCGTGGCCTCTTACCGATGGTTGGAACAACCACTGAGACGGCTTGCACCGCGGACACCTCGACGAACTATCGCTCTCGTCGGTGCTGTGGTTTGCCCAGCCATCCTCTTGGCAGCGACTCTCCAAGTCGCTGCCAACGACTACTGGTTACCACGTTATGAAACGGAGGCCGTGGTCACTTATCAGGGCGACACGGGTTGGACCGACTTTTGGGCGCTCCTAGGCAAGACTTACTATCCGTGTGCGGACCGAGCCATTCGGGACAGCGCGACGGATGAAGCAGAGGGCACCGTTCGTTGCTGGCAATCCAAGCCTGGTTCTCATATAGATGTTGCCATCATTGGCGATAGCCACGCCGAGCACCTCTTCCTCGGTCTGGCGAAGGCTCTACCCAATAAAAACGTCATCTATTACCCGCCGTTCGGGCTGCCGGTGAGATCCGTAAGTGGCATGGACCGAATCATTGACCTCGTCGCGTCAGATCCAGCGATCGAGACGGTGATCGTGAGCGCGTGCTGGGCTTGTCGCGGCGTAAAACCGGATGAACTCGTCAAGACCCTGGAAGCCTTCAAGTCAAAAGGCAAATCTGTCTTCGTGACCGACGATGTTCCCATTTTTGGCTTCGACGCAGTGGCCTGCAAGTATCGCAAGGCTCCGATCCTGCCCTTCGCACAATGCAGCGAAGATCGGAAGCGGCTTGAGGCAAAATACGAAAGGTACTATCCGGAGCTTGAAGCGGCAGTAGACAAAGTGCCCGGAGTGCGTCTGCTCAACACGGCACATTACTTCTGCGATAATGACGTTTGCAGCATGACCAAGGGCAAAACCCTCTTATTCCGCGACTCAAATCACCTGAATAATGTTGGCAGCAGCTTTCTTATCAACCAGTTGATCACCGACTCCCCCCAGTTCAGGGCCGCACTAGCCCAGCCTTAACGGCATACCTCTGCACGCCTAGACCCGAATCGGCATCCGTTGCTCCATGGGACTCTGCCGGCCGCCCAATAGCATGAGTGTTCACCGAGACGAACGAGGAGATCTCATTTCCAGATTCCATACGGACGGATCGAGGGGCGAAGAAGCGCACGATCGGGACATCCGAGTTCTCCCAGGGTGCCACGCCGTTCGCCTTTCGGACGGTGAGACCCGGACGTTCGGGGCGGAAACCTACGCGAGGCTCGGCGCGCCGACGCCCGACCCACGGGCGGTCGTGCTCCGCGACAACACGGCCGAGTCCGGGCGATAGCGGTGCACTACCTGATCACCGCACACACCGGCTTCAAAGGACCGTGGCTGACGCAGCTCTTGCTCAGCCGCGGTCACCGGGTGTCCGGCCTAGCCCTGGACCCAGCCGACGGCAGCCTTTTCGAACGGGCGGGCCTAGCCGACCCGCTTGTCTCCGGCTTCCGGATCGACATCCGCGACGCCCAAGCCACCACGGCGGCAATAGCCTCGGCGGCTCCAGACGTCGTCGTGCACATGGCCGCCCAGTCGTTGCTTCGCGAGTCCTACCGGAACCCGCGCTACACCTACGAGACCAACGCTGTCGGCACGCTCAACGTGTTGGAGGCCGTCGCGGCCACCCCCTCGGTGCGCGCCCACGTCGTCATCACCACTGACAAGGTCTACCGCAACATCGACCAAGAGGCCGGCTACGTCGAAACCGACCCCCTCGGCGGCGACGACCCCTATAGCGCTTCCAAGGCGATGGCCGATCTGCTCACCCAGTCCTGGGTCCGCAGCTTCCCCGGCTACCCACGGCGATTGCCCGTGGCGGCAACGTCATCGGCGGCGACGTCAGCCGCGACCGGCTCCTGCCGGACCTGATCGCCGCGTTCGCGCGGGGTCAGGCACCGCTGCTACGCTTCCCGCGCGCGGTGCGGCCGTGGCAGCACGTACTCGACTGTCTCAACGGCTATCTCACGCTCGTCGACGCGCTGTTGAGCGGCTCCGGGCTGGGCGAGTGGAATTTCGGACCGGGCCGCGACAGCTTCGTCGAGGTCGGCCGGGTCGCCACGCTGGCGGCGGAGCTGTGGGGCGGCGGGGCGAACTGAGAGCTTGACGGCGGCGACCATCCTCACGAGGCGAACCTCCTCGCCCTCGACGCCTCCAAGGCGCAGCGCGAGTTGGGCTGGCGCAACCGCCTCGGCTTCCGCGAGGCCCTGTCATGGACGATTGACTGGGCGCGACGAGTAGACGGGGACGCCGACCCGCTTACGGTGACCAACGAGCAGATCGCCTCATTCGACAACCTCAAATAAAACTTCTCGTCCGACTAGAAGTTTCGGAGCCTCAGCCCGCGACGGCACCCGCGTCGGAATACGGCGCCCCGAACTCCGTCACCGGCTCGAAGCCGCGCTTCTTGGCGTTCACGGCCGCCCGCCTCAGCAAGGCGCTGATGCCGACGAACCCGGCATGGTCGGTCAGCACGAAAGGCGACAACAACCGGTTGTGCACGAACGCGAAAGCCAGGCCGGTCGAGGGATCGGCCCAGCCGAGCGAGCCACCCAGCCCGACGTGGCCGAAGCCCGGCATTACGTTCAGGAACGGAACACTGTGGTAGCCGAGGTTGAAGCTCATGGGAATCACCAGGTTTCGGTCCGGCCGCATGTCCCGCTGACCGGTCAGGCGCGCGACCAGTTCCGTCGACAGGAACCGGGTGCCGTCTATCTCGCCGTGGTTGGCGATCGCCCCGTACATCCGCGCCAGCGCGCGGGCGGTGACCACCCCGTTGGCCGCGGGGATCTCGGCGTCCAGCAACGGGGTATGACCTTGCACGGCCTC